>NZ_JAKKRO010000016.1:0-90114 GCF_025654235.1 Shewanella sp. SM32
TTTCCAACTGTTATCCCCCTCGACTGGGCAGATCCCTAGGCATTACTCACCCGTCCGCCGCTCGCCGCCTCAGGAGTAAACTCCCTTGCGCTGCCGCTCGACTTGCATGTGTTAGGCCTGCCGCCAGCGTTCAATCTGAGCCATGATCAAACTCTTCAATTAAAGTTTTGTTGCTTCCGTCTTGCGACTTCAGCGGCTCAATGAATTCTGATTTTTTGTTTCTAACTAAAGAAACAAACTGTACATATTRCTATGAACACTCATTGTTACATTGATTTAAATTTTTGACTGCCAACCCGAAGGTTAAGCAGTTTCGATTAACTCAACACCTGTGAGTGTCCACACAGATTTCTTGTTTTATCTTGTTAAAGAGCAACTCAATATTCGTAAGAGAACTTGAGTACCACACTGAGCGYCGAACGCTTCCAGTTGGCTAGGGCTGCGTATTCTACGCATTTCCCGTTTCGCGTCAAGGAGTATTTTACAACTTCTTGCTGCGCTTGAATTAAGTGCTTAAAAGCGACTCAATTCAACTTAACTCGTCAGCTGGCTTTCGCTGTCTGCCGTGTCAGTGGATGCGCATTATAGGGAGCAGGAGATTTTGTGCAAGGGCTTTTTGTAGGAAAATAACGATTAATGGTTTAGACGTTTACTTATCAAACGATACGTATAAAAAAGGGGCTAAAAAGCCCCTTTATCTCGATTAAGTCTGGCAATCTATATGAGTCACGCTCAGCTAGATCATCATAAATACTGTTATCTATGGACTAAAGAAACGAGATTCTTGCTCAACTTCGACTTCTTCACCGTCGATATGAGTTTTCACTTTTATCTCGATATTAGTAACTGAACGAGACAGCTCAACCGGATCGATACCCACACTAATAGGGAGAGTTAACACTTCACCACCCGCAATAGTGACCGAAGTTGGACCGTACCATTTATAGTTGTCTAATCCTTCGACACTCATAGTGTATTCGTGGGATTGCTCTGTCTTATTAAGAATCTTCAAGGTGAAGGTGTTTTCAATCAAACCTTGATTGTTCTCTCTATAGAGCTGGTTGCGGTCACGAATGATGTCCATACGCACAGGCGCTATGGTCGCACTGGAGTATATAAAGACTAATATCATCGCTACCAGTACCACGCCATAACCGACAAGTTTAGGTCGCAGCACTTTTTGCTTAATTCCTTCTAACTTGTTCTCGGTGGTATAACTGATAAGCCCTTTCTCATAACCCATACGATCCATGGTTTGATCGCAGGCATCGATACAAGCGCCGCAGTTAATACACTCATATTGCAGACCATTACGAATGTCGATTCCCGTAGGACATACCTGCACACACAAGTCACAGTCGATACAGTCACCAAGCCCTAGCTCTTTAGGGTCATCTTTGCGTGAGCGCGGACCACGGGTCTCACCACGTTTAGTATCGTAACCCACGATAAAAGTATTCTTATCGAACATGGCCGCTTGGAAACGAGCATAAGGGCACATGTGGATACACATGATTTCACGCATCCAACCCGCATTGCCGTATGTTGCAAGTGTAAAGAACACGACCCAGAAGTAGATACCGCCAGAAGCATTAAGCGTAAATACGTCGACATAGACTTCACGACTTGGCACAAAATAGGACACAAAGGTCATAGCCGTCATCAGTGAGAGCAATAGCCAGGCCGTATGTTTTGCCGTTTTACGCCAGAGTTTGTCAAAGCTCCATGGCATTTGATCTAACTTAATGCGTTTATTGCGTGCGCCTTCAAGTTTTTCCTCGAACCAGATGAACATAAAGGTCCATACTGTTTGGGGGCAAGTGTATCCACACCAAACACGGCCAAGATAGGTGGTCACAAAAAACAGAGCGAAGGCAGCGATCATAAACAACGCTGCAAGCAAGGTGAGATCCTGCGGCCAAATCGTTAAACCGAAGACGTGAAACTTTTGTTCGCCCAAGTTAAACCATACGGCTTGACGGTCGCCCCAAGGGATCCAAGGTAAAAGCAGGAAAAATAACATGGCGATCCAGCCCATGCGGCGACGTACGCTACTCCACAAACCGTCTATGGCTCGGACATAAATCCGATTACGAGGATTAAAGCGATCGGCTTTACTCGCATCTGGCTGGTGAATCTTAATTCGATTGGTTTTCGAATAGTCCTTGTTATTAGATTCTGAGTTCATCGTTACAGCCTTTTACTGCTTTAATATTGGACGAAAACTAGCTTATTATACCCATATTCTTAATGGTTATTCACTTATGTTGGACTAAAAGATGAAAGGTTGGATCATATTGGTGCTACTCGCGGGTGCTTTATATTACTTATACACAGAAACAGATAAATTAGATGTTCCTATTGCAAAGACTGAGGCTATGATCAAAGAAATAGAGAATAAAGTTGACTCTATGACAGGAACAAAAATTATTAAAATCGACCATAAACTGACTAAGGTAAGAACCGACATCATAGAACGTTTATCCACATTAGAACTCGAAGCCTTCAATCAAATTCCAATGACTCCCGAGTCTATTGCCGACTTTAAGGCTAACTATTGCGGTACTATGGCACCTCAACATCCAGTGTTTAGCAAAGATAATCAGCTTTATCTATGTGATCACCTTTAATCATTACAGACTCATAGGCAAACGGGATTTTGCTATATAGCGCTAAGGTTTAGATTTAGGTGATTGACCTTATATATGATTCCGCCTAGCCTTTGAGGCATTACAGCATAAAGGCCTATGAATCATGACCCAACAAGTATCAGATATTTTTGATCCCACCTTATGGGATGAAGTCAGTGGATTTCATTTCGA
This sequence comes from Shewanella sp. SM32, assembly GCF_025654235.1. Lineage (NCBI taxonomy): Bacteria > Pseudomonadati > Pseudomonadota > Gammaproteobacteria > Alteromonadales > Shewanellaceae > Shewanella > Shewanella sp. SM32. Next base: position 2,823 of record NZ_JAKKRO010000016.1, read on the forward strand.
CGATATTACTTACCACAGAGCCAAAGCGCACGGCACAGTACGCATTGCCATTAATCGCCCAGAGTGCCGCAACGCCTTCCGACCTAAAACCGTTGATGAGTTATTTATCGCACTCGACCATGCACGCCAATGGTCTGATGTAGGTTGCGTACTGCTTACGGGTAACGGTCCTTCGGCAAAAGATGGTGGCTGGGCGTTCTGTTCGGGTGGCGATCAACGTATTCGCGGCAAAGATGGCTATAAATATGAAGGCGCTGAAGAAGGCAAAGCCGATCAAGCCAGAATGGGCCGCTTACATATATTAGAAGTACAACGCCTTATCCGCTTTATGCCTAAAGTGGTCATCGCCGTTGTGCCGGGCTGGGCGGTGGGTGGCGGCCATAGTTTACACGTAGTGTGCGACTTAACCTTAGCCTCGAAAGAACACGCAATATTTAAACAAACCGATCCCGATGTTGCGAGCTTCGACTCAGGTTATGGCAGTGCTTATCTCGCCAAGATGATAGGTCAAAAACGTGCCCGCGAAATCTTCTTCTGCGGATTTAACTACAGCGCTGATGAAGCCTTCAACATGGGTATGGTTAATAAATCCGTTCCCCATGCAGAGCTAGAAACCGAAGCATTAATGTGGGCGAAAGAGATTAACTCTAAATCACCTACGGCTATGCGTATGCTTAAATACGGCTTCAACATGACTGATGATGGTATGGTCGGTCAGCAATTATTTGCCGGTGAAGCGACACGTTTAGCCTATGCGAGCGCCGAAGCACAGGAAGGACGCGATGCCTTCCTCGAAAAACGCGATCAAGATTTTTCAGCCTTCCCTTGGCACTACTAATTTTAGAATCGTATTAATTTACGTTTAAATGCTCAAAGCCCTCCATCGTGAGGGCTTTATGTTTTTTACAACGGATAAATAGATAAAACCGTTTAAACTAATCTGAAAACACAGCTTTTAATTTTAATGAGAATTGTTATCATCTAAGTATTCCCGCTGGGAGCCCATTTAGAGGACAAGATCATGACTAAGACACTTACTTTTGCCGTACTGCATTTTAGCGTCGCTTTTACCGTAACCTATTTATTAACCGGCAGTGTGATCGTCGGTGGCGCAGTGGCCTTAGTTGAACCTGCGATTAACACTGTGGTGTTTTACTTCCATGACAAAGTGTGGAAACGCATTGAGGCAAAAAAGCAGCACGAGCTAGATGCCATTCCAGCATAGAAAGCTAAGCCACCAGCATTTGCTATTGCTGTAAGTTAATTGTCATTTTGTCGTGAATCTAAATGAAAAAACCGCCAATAAAGGCGGTTTTCATTTAAATATCTCTATTTATTCTACTGTTACAGATTTTGCCAAGTTACGTGGTTGATCCACATCAGTACCTTTGATTAATGCAACATGGTACGACAATAGCTGTAAAGGAATAGTGTAGATCAGTGGCGCCATAAAGATGTCACAGTGTGGCACAGGGATCACTTTCATCGTGTCATCCGACTCAAACTCGGCATCCACATCGGCAAACACATACATTAAGCCGCCACGGGCACGCACTTCTTCAACATTCGATTTCAGTTTTTCGAGCAATTCATTGTTTGGCGCAACGACAATCACTGGCATATCGGCATCGATAAGCGCCAGTGGGCCGTGTTTTAATTCGCCAGAGGCATAAGCTTCAGCATGAATATAAGAAATCTCTTTCAGCTTTAACGCGCCTTCCATCGCAATCGGGTATTGATCGCCACGGCCAAGGAATAACGCATGGTGTTTATCGGCAAAATCTTCAGCCAGTTCAGCAATCGCAGCATCTAAACCTAAAGCTTGTTCCACTTTTGCTGGCATAGATTGTAGGCTTTGAGTAATTTGAGCCTGCATTTGATCAGACATACCATTGTGGCGACCGATCACCGCAGTCAACATTAACAAGCCAGCAAGTTGTACTGTGAAAGCTTTAGTCGATGCCACACCAATCTCGGCGCCCGCTTTCATCATGTAAGCCATGTCAGATTCGCGAACCAGTGATGAACCTGGCGCATTACAAATCGTCAACGTGGCTTTGTAACCCATTTCTTTCGCTAAACGCATGGCCGCTAAAGTATCGGCAGTTTCACCCGATTGTGAAATCGTCACCAACAGGCTATTTGGGAATAAGTGCGACTTGCGATAACGGAATTCAGAGGCAATTTCGACGTTACAAGACACGCCAGCCCAATCTTCTAACCAGTAACGTGCCGCCATGCCCGCATGGTAACTAGTACCACAGGCGATGATTTGCACATGTTTGATATCTTTTAAAAACTCAGCAGCGTTATCACCAAAAGCCGTGTCTAGCACTTGCTTATTAGCAATACGACCTTCAATTGTGCGCGTCAGTGCCAATGGCTGCTCGTAAATTTCTTTAAGCATATAGTGGCGATATTCGCCTTTGTCACCGGCATCGTGGGTAATTTCAGATTCTTTGACTTCACGCTCAACGGCATTACCGTTTAAGTCGAAAATACTCACGCTGCGACGGGTCACTTCGGCCACATCACCTTCTTCTAGGAAAGCAAATGAGCGAGTGACGGGTAATAAGGCGAGTTGATCTGAAGCGACAAAGTTTTCACCTAGACCAAAACCAATCACCAATGGACTACCAGAGCGAGCAACAACCATACGTTCACTATCACGACGGTCAATAACGACTGTGCCATAGGCGCCTTCGAGTTGTTTAACTGTGGCTTGTACAGCACCAAGTAGAGTGTTATGGGTTTTCAGCTCATGGTGCACTAAGTGACAAATCACTTCGGTATCGGTATCTGAACTAAAGTTGTAACCTAAACCTTTAAGCATTTCGCGCAGTTTATTGTGGTTTTCGATAATACCGTTGTGCACCACGGCAATATCACCTTCCGATAAATGCGGATGAGCATTACGCTCACTCGGCTCACCGTGAGTCGCCCAACGAGTGTGCGCGATACCGGTTCCGCCTGCTAATGGGTCAGTTTCAAGCGCAGCCGACAACTCTTGTACTTTGCCAACGCGGCGCGTACGGTTGAGTTCACCATTGTGAATAACGGCAACGCCTGCAGAGTCATATCCGCGATATTCTAAACGGCGTAAGCCTTCTACCAGAATTTCAGCCACATCCCTTTGCGCCACGGCGCCTACGATTCCACACATAGTCTTTACCTATAAATTAAAATGAAGTTGTTAAGCAATTTTGTCTATTGAGCATAGGGCGCTAGCATGACTCGCACGCCCTGATCTGAAATTTGTTTGAGCGCACTCTCGTCGATACGTGAGTCGGTGACCAACACACTGACCTTGGCCCACGGTAACTCTAAGTTAGGGATCCGCTTGCCAATTTTGTCTGAATCGACCATAACGATCACTTCGCGGGAAACTTCGGCCATCACTTTGCTTAGACCTGTTAACTCGTTAAAGGTGGTGGTCCCGCGTTCAAGATCGATACCATCGGCACCGATAAACAGTTGGTCGAAATTATATGAACGCAACACTTGCTCGGCGACTTGACCTTGAAAGGATTCAGAATGCGGGTCCCAAGTGCCACCGGTCATCAATAAGGTGGGCTCGTTTTCGAGTTCATGGATGGCATTAGCAAGGTGCAGGGCATTCGTCATGACTACCAGCCCACGTTTATCGTTCAGCTGTTCAATCAAGCCTGACGTCGTAGTGCCACTATCGATAATAATGCGATTGTGATCTTTAATCAGCTGCGCGGCGGTTTTCGCAATAGAAAGTTTATTAGGCGCTATCTTGGCAGAGAACAGTTGAGTGACTTCGTCTGGAATCGCCACGGCGCCACCGTAACGGCGCAATAATAAACCCGTTTTCTCAAGCGCGGCGAGATCCTTACGAATCGTCACTTCTGAGGTTTCAAAACGTAACGACAGTTCATCAACGCTCACTTCACCCTGTTCGTTCAATATGGTGATTATGCTGTGGCGACGCTGCTGTGTGTTTCGTTTATTCATAAAACCTTTCAGTTAAGTTTCGATTCGAAAGGTGCATTATAGTGAAACGAAACTTTTTTGCTAGTCATACGAAGCACTCTTTCGCATGATCGCGAATCATTTTAATTAATTTAAAATTGTGAACTTAAAAACCAACCAATAAAAAAGCAGTTTATCCTTTAGGGATGAACTGCTTTTAATGGATTTAAAACGTTATGAATTTTAGAACTTAGCTTCAACAGCAACACTGAAGTTACGATCTTGACCTATAGTCACCATCTTATCGCTGCCACCGTCTAAATATTCAGTATCGAAGAGGTTTCTGACGTTGGCACGTATGCTGACATCTTTACCCATGATATCCATAGTGTAAGCCGCACCTACATCAAAACGTACGTAACCATCTTTGGTGATGGTGTTATCAGCATCAGCAAAACGTTCACCCACATAAATAGCACCAAAGTTCATCGCAAAGTTGTCTGTCACTTCGTAACGGGTCCAGATATTGGCCGACCATTCAGGTGCATCAATAGGAGTTTTACCATCTAAGTTCTTGCCACCGATTTTGCCTGCACCGGTATTATATTCAGCATCTAAATACATCATAGAAGAAGTCATAAACCAGCTATCACCTAACTGGCCTTGGGCGCCAACTTCAAAGCCGCGATGATGCTGCTCACCACCTTGGGTAGTGATCGTTTTATCTCCTTCATTCGTTAATGGGATGTCTTGTACTGTGGTGACATTAGAAACCGTAATATCAAAAAGGGCTGCTGTTAGCAGTAGGCTATCATTAAATAACTCCCATTTAGTCCCTAGTTCATATTGAGTACCGTACTCAGGTTTCAGGTTATCTCCATGATTGACATCTTCAGAACTGGTTACCGAGCCTTGTGGTGTAAAGCTTTTTGAATAATTAACGTAAATGCTACCATTAGCCATTGGCGAGTAAATTACCCCAAACTTAGGCGACACGGCATAGCTGTTTTCACCTTCTCCGTCTTTCTTCTGTTCGTCGTAACGCACACCAGCAAGCAATTTCCATTGCTCATTAAGCGTCATCAAATCCTGTAAATAGAAACCGTAATACTTGTATTCGCTTGGGTTGCTTAGCTTACCTTGGTGATAATCAAGATCTTGCTGAATAATTGGTTGTCCAGGAATTACGGGCTGACTTTTGCCTTTCTGAATTTGCTGCTGATAGAAATAGTCTAAATAGTTAGCTCCAATAAGGAATTGATGCTCCATTCCTGCCAAAGAAAATTCACCCGTGAAATCGACATAGGCCGTTTTATGCTGCCAATCGTCATAACGATCAAACGGGTTTATGGTGTAACCATCTTTGTATGGATCTTCAGAGCCTTTATTTAAGCTTGGCGCAGAGTCTAAACGTTGGCGATTAAACTGCTGATCGTTATAACCAACTTTGACTTTCCAATCATCACTCATCTGCCAAGTTAGATCGGCACCTAAGTTAGAGACTGTGTTATCGGTAAAGGCCCAAGGTGCATCCCATACGGTTTTACGTTCGCCGATAACATTACCTTGTTTATCTAACCACCCACCCGCATCAATGCCCGCTTTATCTTGGGTATGATCGTACTTAACCGATAACAGAACATCATCACTGACATCAAATTCTAAGTTTAAGTAGCCCAACCAACGGTCACGCTCTTGGTTCTCATCGTTAGCGGAATACTCACGCCAGTATTTTGTGTCTTGCTTCACTAACACGCCGCGGTAACGAAGACTCTGAGCATCATTTAAGCTGCCGCCCGCATCTAGCTGAGCACGGGTCGAACCAAAACCATCAGTATCAAAACCTAAATCGAGCATTGAATCATAGGTCGGTTTCTTAGTGACCATATTCACTAAACCACCAGGGCCAGATTGGCCGTACAACATGCTCGAAGGACCTTTCAATACTTCGACTTGCTGTAAAGTTTCAATTGGTTGTACGTAGTGAGACCATTGTTGATGGCCATTGATAAGATAACCATTACCCGAATCGAGCTCGAAGCCGCGGATACTGAAGACTTGACGGTTCCAGCGTGTGGTTCCCGCTGTCACACTCGAATCATTAACTAATACTTCCGCTAGATTGGTTGCCAACTGTTCATCAGTCACAAAATCAGGGATAACATTAACTGACTGTGGAGTATCCATTAAGTCGATATCGCCACGCATGGCACCCGATGCACTACCGACTTTATAGTCGTTAAAAGTACGGCCAGTCACATTGATGCGCTCAATATTTTTATCGCTCGCCACTTCTGCAATAACCGGCATAGCCATTAATGCCGAGCCTACAGCTAAACCTATAACTGAATATTTAAATACCATTGCCAACACCTCAAATAGACCTTTCGTCTTAGAATTGCAGGCAATATAAATGAGAAGTGTTTTTATTTTCTCTTCTTTACTAAAATTTACAATTGAGTGTGATAGTGATCAAATTAACTTAAAAACCAACAATTTGCCCATACCACAAAAACATGAAGAAAATCTTAATTATTAAGCATTACTTAATAAAATGGCTTTTTAGTGCAACACATTGAACACAATAAAGATAAAAGCGGCACATGGCCGCTTTTTTGACATTAAGTTGAGTTTTAAAACTTACTTTTTAATTTTCACTGGACGTTGCCAACCAGTGAGGTGTTTTTGTTTAACACGAGTGATCACTAACTCATTCTCACCTACATCACGGGTAATCGTTGAACCGGCCCCTAAAGTTGCCCCTTTACCTATGGTCACTGGAGCCACCAACTGAGTGTCAGAGCCGACAAAGACGTTATCTTCGATAACAGTAAGATGCTTATTCGCGCCATCATAGTTGCAGGTAATAGTACCAGCACCAATGTTGACGCCATCACCAATGATGGCATCGCCTAAATAGGCTAAGTGCCCTGCTTTTGATCCCACGCCAATCACCGCTTTTTTCACTTCAACAAAGTTGCCTATATGTGCATCTTGCTTAAGCTCTGCGCCGGGACGTAAACGGGCAAATGGGCCGGCACTGGCAGCAACGCCAAGCGTAGCACCTTCTATAATAGAGTAAGGCTTGATCTCAGCATCATCGGCAATCTCGCAATCAATTAAAATCGCGCCTGCGCCAATAGTGACATTATTACCCAAGGTCACTTTGCCTTCGAATATCACATTAATATCGATCATCACATCCATACCAACAGTGACTTCACCACGGATATCGATACGGCTTGGGTCGCGAAGGTTCGCCCCCGCCAACATGAGCTTTTCGGCTTCACGAGCTTGGTAAGCACGTTCAAGTTGCGCTAATTGCATGCGATTATTGGCGCCTTCCACTTCAATGGCCGATTGTGGCTGAGCAGTATCAATAGCAACGCCATCAGCGTGCGCCATAGCAATAATATCCGTTAGATAATATTCACCTTGAGCATTATTGTTCGATAAACGGCTCAACCAAGTTTTAAGTTGTTTACCCGGAACCGCCATGATGCCGGTGTTAATTTCGTTGATCAGCAACTGTTCTGCAGTCGCATCTTTTTGCTCAATAATTCCAATGACTTTTCCTTGCTCACGGACAATACGGCCATAACCCATAGGATTCGCTAAATTCACTGTTAAAATAGCAACGCCATTTTCAGGACGGGCGGCGAGTAAGGCTTCGAGAGTTGATGTCTGGATCAACGGCACATCGCCATAAAGAATAAGTACTGTATCGCTGTCGGCGATATGTGGGCTAGCCTGTGCAACCGCATGACCTGTGCCTAATTGCTCGGCTTGCAATACCCAGTTAAGTTGTTGCTCACCCAAACAGGCTTGTAGCTTGTCAGCGCCATAACCATAGACTAACTGAATAGAGTCACTGCCAACTTTATTAGCGGTATCGATGACATGTTGCACCATGCTCTTATGGGCGATGGGATGTAATACCTTAGGAAGATCAGAGCGCATCCGTGTTCCCTTGCCAGCCGCTAAGATCACTACATTTAATGCCATTACCATATCCTTGAACAAATACCCAAGAGGGTGAAAAATTACGGTCGTATACCAATCACATTAAATATCTAATCAGTTCAGAGCCTCACAGGCATCTCAATCCAAGGCGCATTGACGCAGAAATGGTTATTCCCTTTTAAGTCAATGCAACACGGGAGTGGGATGCCTGTGAGGCTCCCAAAGGGCGGGTTTCAACGCGCTTCATACTGCGTTCAAGGCTTTCGACAGAGCACCACTATGCCTTCAAGCCTTCGCCTTGTCTAAAGCGCGTTGAACTCCCGCTGAATGAACAGATATTTAATACGATTGGTATTAGTGGCGCAATTTTAACGGAAAGCACATCGAAAAGCGAAGTAGATAGCGATGCTAATCAATCAAAGACATGCAAGAATGCCAATCTATCCCATTTTTAGACACAAAAAAGGCGACCCTATGGTCGCCTTTTTTCACAAACAATAACCTTATCTGGCAATGTTTTTCTTGATGGTTTCAACAACACGTAATTGAGCCATAGCCTTAGCTAACTCAACCATAGCCGCGTCATAATTGAAGTCAGCGCCAGCAGTTGCCATATGGGCTTCTGCACGACGCTTAGCTTCTAATGCCGCTTGCTCATCAATATCTTTGGCACGCATAACCACATCAGCCAATACGGAGACAGAAGAAGGCTGCACTTCCAGAATACCACCTGAAAGGTAAAACACTTCTTCACTGCCGTCTTGCTTGACGATGCGCGCCATGCCAGGTTTGATATAACTAAGCAAAGGAGCGTGGCCATGCATTATGCCCAACTCACCTTCAGAACCAGTCACTTGCAGCGAAGCTACGCGACCAGAGAAGATTTTGCTCTCTGCGCTTACAATATCAAGATGTACTGTCATGGCTGCCATCCCGTTCTCCTTAAAAAACTAAGTATTACTACCTAGTTATTTCTTTTTGTTCGCTTTCTCGATAACTTCATCGATTGAGCCAACCATGTAGAACGCTTGTTCTGGCAGGTGATCAAACTCACCGTTCAAAATACCCTTAAAGCCACGGATAGTGTCTTTCAGAGAAACGTACTTACCAGGAGATCCAGTAAAGACTTCTGCTACGAAGAAAGGCTGAGATAAGAAACGCTCAATCTTACGAGCACGGAATACGACAGTCTTGTCTTCATCAGACAATTCATCCATACCCAGAATCGCAATAATGTCTTTCAGCTCTTTGTAACGTTGCAGTACAGTTTGCACGCCGTTAGCAACGTCATAATGCTCTTGGCCAACAACCAATGGATCTAATTGACGTGAAGTCGAATCCAATGGGTCAACCGCAGGGTAAATACCCAGAGAAGCAATTTGACGTGACAGTACAACAGTCGCATCTAAGTGAGCGAAGGTTGTTGCTGGTGACGGATCGGTCAAGTCATCCGCAGGTACGTATACCGCTTGTACAGAGGTAATAGAACCCGTCTTAGTTGAAGTGATACGCTCTTGCAGAACGCCCATCTCTTCAGCCAATGTTGGTTGATAACCTACCGCAGAAGGCATACGACCTAACAGTGCAGATACTTCAGTACCGGCTAAGGTATAACGATAGATGTTGTCAACGAACAACAGTACGTCACGACCTTCGTCACGGAACTTCTCTGCCATAGTCAGACCAGACAGTGCAACACGCAAACGGTTACCTGGAGGCTCGTTCATCTGACCATAAACCATGGCCACTTTGTCGAGAACGCCAGAATCTTTCATCTCGTAGTAGAAGTCGTTACCTTCACGAGTACGTTCACCTACACCGGCGAATACAGAAAGACCCGAGTGGGCTTTAGCGATGTTGTTAATCAGTTCCATCATGTTAACTGTTTTACCAACACCCGCACCACCGAACAAACCGACTTTACCGCCCTTAGCGAATGGACAAACAAGGTCGATAACCTTGATGCCAGTCTCTAACAGTTCAGTAGAGCTTGATTGATCTTCGTATGAAGGAGCTGTACGGTGAATAACATAACGCTCTTCTTCACCGATTGGACCCGCTTCATCAATAGGCTCGCCTAATACGTTCATGATACGGCCAAGAGTGGCGGTACCAACTGGAACAGTAATAGGTGAACCTGAGTTTACTACTTCAAGACCACGACGCAGACCGTCAGAAGAACCCATAGCGATGGTACGAACTACACCACCACCTAGCTGTTGCTGAACTTCCAGCACCAAACCATTACACGGGCCTTCACCTACGATTTTCAGAGCGTCATATACTTGAGGTACGGCATCTTGTGGGAACTCTACGTCCACAACCGCGCCAATCACTTGGACAACAGTACCTGTGCTCATGATTAATCCTCTAAAACTTGTATTCGTTACCTAACCTAAACCGCAGAGGCACCAGAAACAATTTCCGACAGTTCCTGCGTAATAGCAGCCTGACGGGCCTTGTTATAGACCAGTTGCAAGTCGTTGATAAGCTCACCCGCGTTGTCTGTTGCCGACTTCATTGCCACCATACGGGCAGCTTGTTCAGAGGCAATGTTTTCAACAACACCTTGGTAAACCTGAGATTCTACATAACGGACCAATAAAGTATCCAAAAGTGCTTTTGGATCTGGCTCGTAGATATAATCCCAACGATGAGCAGTTTCATCATCTTCTGATTTAGGCAAAGGTAGCAGCTGCTCGATCACAGGAGTCTGCGTCATAGTATTCACAAATTTGTTAAATACCACGTACAGACGATCCAGCTTGCCTTCGTTGTAAGCTTCTAGCATGACACCGACTGTCCCGATCAAGTCAGCGAGCTTTGGAGCATCGCCTAAACCTGAAGCGTGAGCAGACACTTGTCCACCGAAGTTTTTGAAAAACTGCACACTACGTGCACCGATAGGGCAAAATTCAAATTCTGCACCTTGGGCTTTCCAGCTTTTCACGTCTGCAATAACCTTTTTGAAAAGGTTAACGTTCAGACCACCACAAAGGCCACGGTCGGTTGCTACAACAATGTAACCAACCCGCTTAGCCTCTCTCACCTCCAAATAGGGGTGTTTATACTCGAGAGAACCTTGCGCGACGTGACCGATCACCTTACGCATGCTTTCCGCATATGGACGGCTCGCAGCCATGCGTTCCTGCGCTCTGCGCATTTTGCTGGCTGCCACCATTTCCATGGCGGACGTGATCTTCTGAGTGTTTTTCACACTCGCGATCTTGGTTTTAATCTCTTTAGCGCCGGCCATCTCTACTCTCCAATCTGGACCTGAGGTGTCTTAAGACACCTCTATCATTGTTACCAGGTTTGGGTTGCTACGAACTTGTCGAGGCCAGCTTTTAATTCAGCTTCGATATCAGCGCTATAATCGCCAGTTTCGTTGATAAGCTTCATTAAAGGAGCATGCTCGCTGTTCATGAACGAGAGCAGAGCGGCTTCGAAATTACCGACCTTATTCAGCTCAACACTCTTCAGGTAACCTTTTTCAGCTGAGAAAATAGACACAGCTTGAGCGGCTACGCTCATAGGAGCATATTGCTTTTGCTTCATCAGTTCGGTAACACGCACACCATGCTCAAGCTGAGCACGTGTTGCATCGTCAAGATCAGATGCAAATTGCGAGAACGCAGCAAGCTCACGATACTGTGCTAGTGCGGTACGAATACCACCAGACAGTTTCTTGATGATCTTAGTCTGAGCCGCACCACCAACACGAGAAACAGAAATACCTGGGTTAACCGCTGGACGTAGGCCAGAGTTAAACAGATCGGTCTCAAGGAAGATCTGACCATCGGTAATAGAAATTACGTTGGTCGGTACGAATGCAGAAACGTCACCCGCTTGCGTTTCAATAATCGGCAGCGCGGTTAAAGAACCAGTTTTGCCAGTTACTGCACCTTTAGTGAACTTCTCTACATAAATCGCGTTAACGCGTGATGCACGCTCTAATAAACGTGAGTGTAGATAGAATACGTCACCTGGGTAAGCTTCACGGCCTGGTGGACGCTTGAGCAGTAACGAAATTTGACGATAAGCAACTGCTTGCTTAGACAAATCATCGTATACGATCAAAGAATCTTCACCGCGGTCACGGAAGTATTCACCCATAGAACAACCAGAATATGGCGCTAAGTATTGTAGAGCAGCGGCTTCAGAAGCAGTTGCAACAACAACGATAGTGTTAGCTAACGCACCGTGTTCTTCTAGCTTGCGCACTACGTTAGCGATAGTAGAAGCCTTTTGGCCAATCGCGACGTACACACATTTAATGCCAGAATTTTTCTGGTTGATAATTGCGTCGATCGCCATTGCTGTTTTACCAGTTTGACGGTCGCCAATGATCAATTCACGTTGACCACGACCGATAGGGATCATGGCATCAACGGCTTTGTAACCAGTTTGAACTGGTTGATCAACAGACTGACGTTCAATAACACCTGGTGCGATAACTTCAATTGGCGAGAAACCATCGTTATCGATAGGTCCTTTACCGTCAATTGGCTCACCTAGAGTGTTAACAACGCGGCCAAGAAGACCGCGGCCAACTGGAACTTCCAGAATACGGCCAGTCGTTTTCACTTTTACGCCTTCTGCTAAATCAGCATAAGGACCCATTACTACGGCACCGACAGAATCACGTTCAAGGTTCAACGCGATTGCAAAACGGTTACCAGGCAGTTCGATCATCTCACCTTGCATCACGTCGGCTAGGCCGTGGATGCGGATGATGCCGTCACTTACCGCAACGATAGTACCTTCGTTACGAGATTCGCTAACGACTTCGAACTGCTCGATCCGCTGCTTAATCAGATCGCTGATTTCAGTGGAATTCAGTTGCATGCTCAAACTCCCAATTACGACTGCAGCTTATCAGACAGACGCGATAACTTACCGCGGACCGAGCCATCGATGACTAGGTCTCCTGTCTTAATGATTACACCGGCGATGAGCGCGGCGTCAGTGCTACAATTCAGCTTAACTTTGCGTGCGAGACGTTTCTCTAAAGAAATACTAATCTGCTGTTGTTGTTCAGAGCTCAGCTCAGTTGCAGAAACCACATCGGCTTCTACTTCTTTTGCCCACTCATTACGGTATTCAGTAAATAACTGAGATACAGCAGGTAGCACCTTTAAGCGACCGTTTTCAGCCATTACCTTTATCAGGTTCTGACCTTGCACATTGACTTGCTCACCACACACACTAATAAAGAGTGCTGCGAGCTTAGTGCTGGCTAAAGAGCCAGCTAACAGTGGTTGCATGGTTTCGTTTTCACTCACCAATGCGGCAAACGTGAGCATTTCAGCCCAAGAATCCACTGTATCTTGTTCAATAGCAAAGTCAAAAGCTGCCTTTGCGTAAGGGCGAGCGATGGTGGTTAATTCAGCCATAACTCAACTCCCTTATCAAATTTCAGCGACTAGTTTATTAACTATGTCACTGTGGGCGGCTGGATCAATAGAACGCTCAAGGATCTTCTCAGCACCCATGATGGCAAGAGTAGCAACCTGCTTACGCAGATCCTCTTTGACGCGATTACGTTCAGCTTCAATTTCTGCTTTACCCTGAGCGATGATTTTAGCACGCTCAGCGTCTGCTTCGGTTTTGGCTTCTTCAACTATTTGAGCTTTACGCTTGTTAGCTTGCTCAATAATTTCATTAGCCGTTACCTTGGCTTCTTTTAGTTGGTCAGTCGCTTTCGCTTGTGCCAACTCCAGGTCTTTTACCGCACGATCAGCATCAGCTAGACCGTCAGCAATCCTTTTTTGGCGCTCTTCGATGGCATTCATCAAAGGGGGCCATACAAACTTCATGCAAAACCACACGAAGATGATAAAGGCGACCGTCTGACCGATTAGGGTAGCGTTGAAATTCACAACAGCCTCCTATTTAGAGTTAAGACAGAAGCGTTTTTTACAGCATTGCACCCAGTGGGTTGGTAAATAGCATAAATAATGCGATACCAACACCGATCATAGTTACGGCGTCAAGAAGACCCGCTACGATGAACATTTTAACTTGTAGCATAGGAGCCATTTCTGGTTGACGCGCTGCGCCTTCCAAGAACTTACCGCCTAATAAGCCGAAACCGATTGCAGTACCAAGAGCACCCATACCAATCAGCAGAGCAACAGCGATAGCTGTCATGCCTAAAATCGTTTCCATCTGTATCTCCAGTATCTAAATCTATATTAGTTGATGATTTAGTTTAAAATTTCTTCAGCAATCCTTAATGATCTTCATGCGCCATGCTTAAATAAACAATGGTCAACATCATGAAGATAAACGCCTGCAGCGTGATAACCAAAATGTGGAATATTAACCAGCCCAGTTGCAGAGTCACACCTAGGGTAGATAATAACAAGTTGGTACCATACATCAGCGCAATAAGGATGAAGATCAACTCACCTGCGTACAAGTTACCAAAGAGTCGCAATGCCAATGAAATTGGCTTAGCAATCAAAGTAACAGTCTCTAATAGGAGGTTGACGGGTATCATTGCCTTATGGTTAAAGGGCTGTAGTGTCAGTTCTTTAACAAACCCAGACACACCTTTGACCTTAATGCTGTAGAAAATAATCAGCACGAACACACCGATAGCTAAGCTAAAGGTAATGTTAACGTCAGTCGTCGGAACCGCTTTAAGATATGGAATACCCATTAAACTTGCTGCGTGAGGCAGCCAATCTACAGGGATCATATCCATGAAGTTCATCATGAATACCCATACAAAAATGGTCAGAGCTAAAGGTGCGATCAGAGCATTGCGACCATGAAAACTTTCTTTCACGCTGTTATTTACGAACTCAACGATCATCTCAACAAAACATTGCAGTTTGCCAGGAACACCGGAAGTCGCTTTTTTACCAACGCTGCGGAAAATCCACAGGAACAGAACACCAAGACCAACCGAAAAGAACAACGAATCAATGTGCCATGTCCAAAAGCCTTCACCAACACTTAAGTTGGTAAGGTGATGTTGGATATAGCCCTGCGGTGTTAACGCTTCACCAGTTGCAGCCATGATTCATCCCACTTAACTTTGCTTGAAGTATAAAGGAGCTGTCCAATGCACGATTAGCGTCAGCACATAACAAACAAAAAGCGGCATAAAAGCGACCTTAAGATTGATAAACACAAACGAAAACATTGCGATGGTTAACAGCAACTTTACCGCTTCCCCCCAGTAAAAAGTCTTTATGACTTTTGCAGCTGAACTTGCTCCCGTGTGGGAGAAAGCGAGGGTTGCGAATACAAAATTAGGGAGCACAGCGATTGAACCACCTGCTAATGCAGAATAGCCAAACTGAACTCCCCACACGGCGAAAAAGAGAATTGAAGCACCCCCAGCGACCGCCGCCTGCATCATCACCAATTTATAGGCTGACCACCGGCCACGACGCGCTAAAACCTTACTCAATTCATCCTCTCCGCATTCATACTTTTTGTTTCGATGACCGGATGACAAATACCCGTATTTATGTCGATGCACAAAAAGCTTGCGAAAGTATACCTTTTCACGCCTTCATTGCAACTTTGAGATAAGGAAAAACAACACTTTTAACGTGATCTCGCGCCAAACGAGTTAAAATGTAAGATTAGCATCTGTCACAAATTTACATTAAAAACTGTTAATCTACAGACATTAATGAATTTTACTAAGAATTCCGTCTAATTCAGCCAGATTCTGATAGTTAATTACAATTTTACCCGTGCCCTTACTGCTATGAGCGATCGAAACCTTGGCACCTAATCTTTCAATTAACTGCTGCTCTAAACGACAAACATCTTGATCTTTAGTCGTAGTTTCGGCTTGTTTAGGCGGATTTAAGGTTTGATTAATTAATCGTTCAGTTTCGCGAACGGTTAATTCCTTAGCGGCCACTAATCTCGCAAGATTTGTTTGTTCTTCTCCCTCAATTGCCAACAAAGCGCGAGCATGACCCATATCAATGTCGCCATACTCGAGTAGACGCTTAACAGGCTCATTTAGGCCGTTTAAACGTAACAAGTTAGATACACTCGCTCTGGATTTTCCCACAACATCGGCAACCTGTTGGTGAGTCAGTTCAAACTCTTGCATTAAACGTTGCAATGCAATGGCTTCTTCCATGGCATTTAAGTCTTCACGCTGGATGTTTTCAATCAAAGCAATAGCAACAGCGGCTTCATCAGGTACTTGCTTTACTATGCAGGGGATTTTATTCAAGCCAGCAAGTTGCGCAGCACGCCAACGACGTTCACCCGCAATGATCTCATACATGTTATTCGTCACTTGTCTCACAACGATAGGCTGAATAATGCCTTGATTGCGGATAGAGTGTGCCAGTTCTTCCAACGCTTCGGGGGACATGTCTTTACGAGGTTGATACTTACCTGGCTGTAATAAGTCTAAATCGAGATGGATAAGCTCTTCTTTTTTATCGACAACATCAGCTTCGTCAGTGTGCTTTTTACTGGCGGCATGGCTGTTACTCAGTAGGGCATCTAACCCTTTGCCTAATCCTCTTTTCTTTAACGTCATGGTGATCCTTTACGCTTGCTTAGCCTGAGTTTGTTGTTCTGAACGACGGATCATTTCACCCGCAAGCGCTAGATACGCCTTAGCGCCAGCACTCGATTTATCGTAATACATAGCAGGCGCTCCAAAACTTGGTGCTTCTGCCAGCCTCACATTACGTGGGATAACAGTACGGTAGACTTTGTCACCAAAATGCTGTTTTAGCTGATCGGACACATCATTAGATAAACGATTACGCGGATCATACATAGTACGTAAAATGCCTTCGATGCCAAGTCCAGGATTAACCATAGCAGCAAGCTTAGTGATGGTATCAATCAGTGCAGTTAAGCCTTCGAGGGCATAATATTCACACTGCATAGGCACGAGTACAGAGTCGGCCGCAGACATAGCGTTTACGGTCAACATGTTCAATGAAGGAGGGCAGTCGATAAAGATATAATCATATTGATCTTTGATCGGTGCGAGTGCGTTACGCAAACGGATCTCACGGGCAAAAAACTCCATCAATTTGATTTCTGCCGCAGTGACATCGCCATTACTGGCGATCAGATCATACTTACCCGCAGTGTTTTTAATGACGATCTCGTCGAAGGATTTTTCTTCAACCAATAATTCATAGGCTGTATTAGCTACGTCATACTTATCGACACCGCTCCCCATGGTGGCATTACCTTGAGGATCGAGATCGATCAATAATACTTTACGTTTTGTTGCTGCTAACGAAGCGGCGAGGTTAACGCAAGTAGTTGTTTTTCCTACGCCACCTTTCTGGTTAGCCACGGCAATCACTTTACCCACAATATCACCCTGTATGTAAATGCTGGTTTATTGCCCTTGCTTATAAATGATTTATTTATCACTTTTAAGCCTGTTATTCTTTGATTATCTTCAATAAATGTCTTTTTTCATCGAGTTTAGGCACCTTAAGCTCGATAACTTCTTTCACCACAAATCCACTTGGAATATGTTGCATCTCTTCATCATTCAACTGGCCTTTAAGTGCATAAAACTGTCCATGTTCGGCGGGGAGATGATGGCACCAAGTCAGCATATCTTGGATTGAGGCAAATGCACGACTTAATACGCCGTCGAATTTATCCTCCGGTTGATAAGCTTCTACGCGGCTTTCAACTGAGCTGATGTTATATATGCCTAATTCAAAAGACACTTGTTTTTGAAAACGAATACGTTTACCTAAGCTATCCAATAACACAAATTGTTTATCAGGATTCATAATCGCTAATGGGATCCCAGGTAAACCCGGTCCAGTGCCTACATCGATAAAACGTTCACCTTGCAGATGTTTTGAAACCACTAAACTGTCCATGATATGACGGATCAGCATAGCTTCGGGATCTCTCACCGATGTCAGGTTATAGGCTTTATTCCATTTGTTGAGCATACCAACAAAATCAATTAGTTGTTTTTTCTGCTCGACGGTTGCGGGCAAATTAATTTCGGCTAAATAAGCCTCTAACTGGGCAGATAACACTGAGCAACCTCAACAAAGATACGATTATGAACGCGAAGGCTATTATGAAGCCCGAAAACGATGAAGGGAAGCCTGAATGCTTCCCTTCTATGACCTAAGCTGCGATTAAGCTAGCTTTTACGCACTCTTACGTAATAAGCCACGCTTTTTGAGGTGAACTAACAAAATTGAAATAGCCGCAGGCGTAATACCAGAGATCCGTGAGGCTTGGCCTATGGTTTCTGGTTTGTGGTTATTTAACTTAGCAATCACTTCGTTCGACAAGCCCGGTACCTCTTTGTAATCGAGCGTCAAAGGTAAACCTGTGTTCTCATTACGCACAGCTTTGTTGATCTCTTCCTGCTGACGTTGAATATAACCAGAATACTTAACTTGGATCTGAACTTGCTCAGCCGCCTGTGGATCTTCAAGCCCTGGACCAAAACCTTCGATCTGCATCAACTTACTGTAATCCATTTCTGGACGACGCAGTAATTCTTCAAATGATGCTTCGCGAGAGATCGGCGTATTCAAGTGTGGGTTTAACGCATGGATCAAAGGTGAATTTGGATGTACCCATTGAGCGCGCAAACGTTGTAACTCAAGTTCGATCGATTCTAACTTCTCACTAAATGCCGCCCAGCGAGTGTCGTCAACTAAACCTAATTCGCGACCTTTTGCCGTTAAGCGAATATCAGCGTTATCTTCACGGAGTAACAAACGGTATTCGGCACGGCTAGTAAACATGCGATATGGTTCTTTGGTACCCAGAGTCGATAAATCATCAACTAGTACTCCAAGATAAGCTTCGTCACGGCGTGGACACCAGGCTTCTTTGCCTTGCACTTGCAGTGAGGCATTCATGCCCGCTAACAAGCCTTGAGCACCTGCTTCTTCATAACCTGTAGTGCCGTTTATTTGGCCAGCGAAGAATAAACCGTTGATCGCTTTGGTTTCTAATGAGTTTTTCAGATCTCTTGGATCGAAATAATCGTATTCGATCGCATAACCTGGACGCATGATTTCTGCGTTTTCCATGCCTTTGATCGAACGTACTAAATTCAACTGTACATCGAAAGGTAAGCTAGTAGAGATCCCGTTAGGATAGATCTCATTGGTATTTAAACCTTCTGGTTCGATGAAGATCTGATGCGAAGATTTATCCGCAAAACGGTGGATCTTGTCTTCAATCGATGGGCAATAACGTGGACCAATACCTTCGATGACGCCTGAATACATAGGGCTTCTGTCTAAACCACCACGAATAATTTCATGGGTTTTTTCATTGGTGTGAGTGATCCAGCAAGAAATTTGCTTTGGATGGTGACTGACATCGCCCATAAACGACATCACAGGCAATGGAGAATCGCCTTTCTGTTCAGCCATTTGAGAAAAATCAATCGTGTTTGCATCGATACGTGGTGGGGTACCTGTTTTTAAACGGCCGACTCGGATCGGTAATTCACGTAATCGATTTGCTAAAGCAATCGCTGGTGGATCGCCTGCACGGCCACCGCTGTAGTTTTCTAAGCCTATATGAATTTTGCCGCTTAAGAATGTACCTGTTGTTAATACAACAGCTGGAGATTCAAAGGCTAAACCCATTTGGGTAACTACACCAACTACTTGATGATTTTCAACAATTAAGTCATCTACGGCTTGTTGGAAAATACGTAAGTTAGGTTGGTTTTGTAATATATTTTGGATTTTTTGACGATACAGTGCACGGTCAGCTTGTGCACGTGTTGCTCGTACTGCTGGGCCTTTACTTGAATTTAAGGTTCTAAATTGGATCCCTGCATAATCGGTTGCGATTGCCATTGCACCACCTAAGGCGTCAATTTCTTTCACTAAATGGCCTTTGCCTATGCCACCGATCGCTGGATTACATGACATTTGTCCTAACGTATCGATATTGTGCGTTAGTAATAATGTTTTTGATCCCATTCTTGCTGCTGCCAACGCGGCTTCAGTTCCGGCATGACCACCACCAACAACAATAACATCAAACCGTTCATGAAAATGCATGCCACTACCTTCAATTGCTAAGAGACTCAGTACGAGCCGAGCATTTTAGCATTTGCTTCGTCTTAGGTGAATGATCATTTTACGCTGTTCGATCGAGATGATCCGGACTAATAGATCTTAAGATCTTTATATAGATCTTCTTATTATGTTTACTATTAGGATCGCGTTTTTCTGTGCATAACCCAAATTCATTATATAAATCATTAATTAGCGCGATCTTGATCCTGTGATCTGATCGCGATCTAATGTCATTAAACATGGGGATAGATCGCCTACTTATCCACAAGGCGGATCATTAAGCAGATCGGACTGTGAATAGTACAGAGGTTGATCAGATCTAAATAATAGCTTATCCACATGTTTATACTTTAAATAAGTAAATTGTGGATAAATAGGATCTAAACTGTACATAGATCGGGACCTTATCCAATAAGCGATCTTAAATGTCCTGTTGCCATTGTGCTAACCATGCAAGGGCTGGGTCTTCCGGCACAGGATCAAGCTGTACATCGATCTGGATCTTATCCACAAAGACTTTTGCATCGCAGTCTTGAATGGCCGAAATTAATTTTTCTGGGCCTTGGCAAAAGGTATCGTAACTTGAGTCACCAATTGCACATAAGGCAAAGTTTACTTGGCTGAGATCCGGTTTTTGCTCGGTAATTTCGTTGAAAAAAGGCTGAATATTATCTGGAAGATCACCAGCTCCATGAGTTGATGACACGATAATCCACAGTGCATGGGTGTCTATTTCGCACAATGTTGGGGTTAAATGAACTTGAACTTGGTGTCCTTGCTCCGTTAATTGGGCCATCATTTCGTCGGCAACATACTCTGCACTGCCCAATGTTGTACCAACGATTACTTCAATCTTTGCCATTATGATTTCTCAGTGTGTTGTTGTTTTTAAAACTAATTTCAATTAAATAGATAGCTGAATGGCTATTATTATGTTCATCATAAAGGAAATGTGGATAGGACCACAGAAGCAATATGTGATTTTTGCAGTTTTTGCATCCTTTATATAAGGTTGGTTTCGCTTACATGTTACCTTTAGCTTCTTGATACATAATTAATATATTTAAAAAGTTAATTTCATTTAAAATCAAATAATTATAATAGGATAATCCATGACAACACCCGTAAATGCGCCCCAGTGGCCACGGCAAATTCCTTACATCATAGCCAGTGAAGCTTGTGAACGTTTTAGCTTTTACGGTATGCGGAATATTCTTACCCCATTCTTGATGACAGCACTTTTGTTGTCTATTCCAGAAGAACTGCGCGGAACTATGGCTAAGGATGTGTTCCATTCCTTTGTCATTGGAGTGTACTTTTTCCCGTTACTCGGTGGTTGGATTGCCGATCGTTTTTTCGGTAAATACAATACTATCTTATGGTTAAGTTTAATTTACTGTGTTGGCCATGCGTTTCTCGCTATTTTTGAACACAGTATTCAAGGGTTTTATACGGGATTATTTTTAATTGCGCTCGGATCGGGTGGGATTAAGCCCTTGGTTTCTTCCTTTATGGGGGATCAATTTGATCAAACCAATAAAACATTGGCGCAGAAAGCGTTTGATCTGTTTTATTTTACGATTAACTTTGGCTCCTTCTTCGCCTCGTTATCGATGCCATTACTATTGAAATATTATGGTGCTGCGGTCGCATTTGGGATCCCTGGTATCTTAATGTTTATTGCAACTGTGTTCTTCTGGTTAGGCCGCAAACGTTATGTACATATGCCACCTGAACCGAAAAATCCCCATGGTTTTTTACCCGTTATTCGTACCGCATTGCTCACTAAAATCGCTGGTCAAGCCAACATAGGTTTAGTGTTAGCTTTAGCTGGGATAATTTCTGCAGCGTATGCTTTAGTGAATATTCCAACCTTAGGTATCGTTGCTGGTTTGTGTTGTGCGTTAGTGCTAGTAATGGGATTTGTTGGCGCAGGGGCTTCATTGCAACTCGAACGCGCTAGGGGGATCCATCCGGATATCGCCGTTGATGGGGTGCGTTCGGTGCTACGGATCTTAATCTTATTTGCGTTAGTGACTCCCTTTTGGTCTTTGTTCGATCAGAAAGCGTCCACTTGGATACTGCAAGCCAATGACATGTCTAAACCGGAATGGTTTGAACCCGCCATGATGCAAGCTTTAAACCCATTATTAGTTATGTTACTGATCCCATTTAATAACTTTGTGTTATATCCGGCGATTGAGCGTATGGGTATAAAGTTAACTGCCTTGCGTAAAATGGGGGCTGGGATTGCCATCACGGGCGTGAGTTGGATAGTCGTTGGTAGCATTCAATTGGTGATGGATGGCGGCTCGGCATTATCAATATTTTGGCAGATTGTGCCTTATGCTTTGCTCACCTTTGGTGAAGTATTAGTCTCTGCCACTGGGCTAGAGTTTGCTTATAGCCAAGCGCCTAAAGCCATGAAAGGCACTATCATGAGTTTTTGGACCTTATCGGTGACCGTCGGTAACTTATGGGTGTTACTGGCGAACGTCAGTGTGAAAAGTCCGGCTGTGACTGAGCAAATTGCCCAGACGGGGATCAGTATTACCGCATTTCAGATGTTTTTCTTTGCTGGTTTTGCCATCTTGGCGGCATTGATGTTTGCGCTTTATGCAAGATCCTATCAAATGCAAGATCATTACCGCCACGTCGAATCATGAGTTAGTCGATGAGTGGAAATATTCGGTTGTAGATAAAAAATTAGCCCATATTGTATGGGCTGATTTATCTGGAAATAATATTAAGGTTAGTTATTTTCCGATACAGAAACTAAAAATGTAAAAACACTCAAAGTGTTAGAAAGCTATTGGCGCACATGTGGAGTGCAACTCATTTGTCGGGTTTTGTCATGGAAGTATCTATTCTAGGGGATTCTCAATATTTTTAAAGTGGGATATCTGGGAAAGTGGGAAAAGAATATAAACTGCTATTGTTACCCATTTTGAAGTTTGCACTATCAGTACAAACTATTGATTTTTAATAATTATTTATCAAAATAGCTTGCGTTTTTCTGCCTCCATGCGAATCTTTATAAAGCAGGAGGTAATCATGAAAAAATACCCATCTTTATCATTAATCGCTTTATGTGTGTCCTTGTCTGGTTGCGTAACCGGACCCCGTCATTATGCTCAAGATGAATCTCGGGCTTTAAATCTAGCGCTAGCCGGGGGCATCTACGATTTGGATTTGAGAGATTCCCATGATGGTACCCACTCTTATAGTAAGGGGATGTTGGTTCCATTGCTTGATCTCGCCAGGCTAACGACTTCATTTGATGATCCTCTTAGGCGTCTTTCTGGTACGCAGACGTTCGCGTTTAACGCTACCGATATAATGATGACACCAGACAATCCCTCGGCTAGACCAAGTCTAATGGGATGGATGCCCGCATCTGCTGCTACTTCAGAATCTCAGGCTTATGAGAAATACGTGCATCTTGTCGACCAGGCTATCCAGCATGTGGCCGATGATATGGCGTTGAATGTCACTAAACTGAGTAATGTAGAAACGCCGGAAATTGATGGTCATCCCATGATTCTTTGGTCTGTTGAAAGTGCTGAGCATGGATGCGGTATTGGTCAATGTGTGGTTGCTTACAACATTACGACTCCTTATCTCTGGAAGAGCCCGCTCTACATTAAAGATGGTGAATCAGAAAGCTATAACATCGCTGCTAATCACCTGAAGAACTATTCTCGCTTTGTTTTCCGCCAGTCAGGCGCAAAAGACTTTCCAGTTGATGAGTTTTATAGAGCCGTCAGTGCTGCATTGCCATCGTGGATGGTGATCTATTACCCACCAAACCATGTGGTTAAGAATGGCCAATCTCTCCCATATCCAGTGTTGTATGAGCAAGGGGAACAACTGCTGTTTAAGGAGCCTGCATTATGAAAAGTGAATATCAGGAGCTAGACAATATTGTTTTGGCGATGGATGAAGTCCAAACGGACCCAGTAATTCTTACCTACCTGATTAGCCATATATTGACGAGAAATTCGGTGTTTCATCAGCCTAGAGTGGGATGTGTCAAATGCAAGATCACGGGAGAACTAGTCTATCCCCATAGCTGGATAGAGCTTCCTGGCGGTTGGATTGTTGATCTCAGACTAAATCAGGCTTTCAACACGTTAGACCGCTATCCGCAGGGCATTTTCGAGCCATCATCCTACCGGAACCTTCAGTATTTCGGTATGCCCCTTACCGTGCCTGAATATGAACCATCTGAACTCGATGAAATGACTGATTTTATGTTTTCCAAGTTATTCAGTGTGCAAGGACTGGATATTCGAGTGAGCGGAGGTTGTGATGACTGCATTTGAGTGGGGAATGCTTGGGCTATTCCTATTTTTTAGTTTGGTCACCTTCTGGTGTCTTTACAGCTATAGAGCCAACCAGAAATTGTCATGTCAAGGCAAAACTCAAGCCGAAGAGTGGAAGGGGAAACATGATTCAAAATCTCAAAAATGATTTAGTAAATATAATGTTGCTTGGTGTTCTGCTACTCGGATTGATGCTGGCTCAAGACTCTGGATGGGGATTATTGCTTGCAGGTTTGCCATTAGCTATTTGGTGTTTTAAAGCTTTCGCATTTATCCAACGCAGATGGTGGCTAGCCGTTCCTTTTTGGTGTGCACTGACTTATCTCTGTTGGCAAATGTCTTTGGCGCTTTGGATTGGATATATAGTGGTTGCATTTTTTAAATATCCAATTGATTTAAATAGTAATTATCCAATAAAGAATCGTAGAAAGGTGAAAAGTCGTAAGTACGATTCAGAGTTCTATGGTGATTACACCTCAATAGATATAGATAAACGTGGGCATTTAGGTACTGGTATTGGCATTCCTGATAGCTTTGATTACGACTACCGAAACCATATTGGGTTTAATGACTGATTTTTGGCCCTTAGCTGGTTCCTTTTGAGTACACATCAACGGAACTAGCCATCAGACTGGTTTTACAACTAACAGAACCACCTAAAGCAGACCAGAGATAAAGCACCACTTATAACAGACTGTGGAGATCAAGATGTTCATTCGAGCTTACCTTCGCGCATCAACCAAAGAACAAAATGCTGAACGGGCGCGAGAATCCCTTATCCAGTTTGCTGCTCAGCATGGCCAGCGAATCGCCGCTTTTTATATTGAGAATGTTTCTGGTGCAACGTTGCACCGACCTGAGTTGATGCGTTTGATTGCCGAGTCAGGCGAGGGTGACATTGTGCTAGTTGAACAGATCGACCGCCTGGCGCGGCTCAAGCAAAGTGATTGGGATACGTTGAAACAAAAGCTGGCCAGCAAACGCCTAGCTATTGTTTCACCGGAACTTCCCACCAGTTGGCTTGCTTTACAACAACATAGCGAAACTGACTTTACCGGCGCTATTTTACAGGCGGTTAATGCCATGATGTTGGATATGCTCGCCGCCGTTGCCCGCAAAGATTATGATGACCGGCGACGTCGTCAATCACAGGGGATTGCAAAAGCTAAATCCGATGGAAAATACAATGGACGTCAGCCAGACCTGAAACGGCATCAGCACATAGCTAGCCTATTGAATACTGGGCATAGCTATAGTGACATTCAGGATATGTTGGGGTGCTCTCGTCACTTGATTGCTACTATATCAAAGAATATCAGTAGTATAGAGCTGTAATTGAAAGACTTCCTGCCGTATCGTTTTGTCTTGATTACGGCAATTCAAAATCCTCACACTGATAATCTGTTCTCATTACCCTAAAAAATTACATTTCAACTCAAATAAGTTGAGAAAAATCATAATCGTGATAGGGTAAGCTGTAGTGACTACCCTAAGTTTTAATGGTTAAAAATCATACTTCAATCAATATGTTGTGATTGAACTTTTCAATGTAATAAAACGCAAATATGTGAATACTCTCGTGGAGAAAGCATGATCCGCTGTCACCTTGCCCGTTTAATGGGCGAACATAAAATGCGTATTAGCGATGTGATGCGAGAAACAGGCCTAAGCCGCACCACCATCACACTACTTTATAAGGAAACCGCGCTAAAAGTGGACCTAGACGCACTAGATAAGCTGTGTGATTTATTTAACTGCAACATACAAGAACTGCTAGAAAAATCGCCTGCGGAATCCGTAGGAAATGAGTAAACAATGACCCTAATTAACATCAAAGACCTCGAAGCACACCTTTGGCACGCAGCCCATATCATTACCGGGCCTATCGATGCTTCAGACTACAAAACCTATATTTTTCCGATCCTCTTTTTCAAACGTATCTGCGATGTGTACGACGAAGAATATCTCGAAGCAATGGAGCAAGTGGGTGACGCTGAGCTCGCCAAAGGCGATATGTTCCATCGCATCCAAATTCCTGAATATTGTCATTGGAGAGATGTATTTTCTGAGACCAAAGACATCGGCCAGACATTAAAAGATGCTTTTCGTGGTATCGAAATGGCTAATCCCAAACTACATGGAATCTTCGGTGATGCCAGTTGGACCAACAAAGAACGTTTATCTGATGAACTGCTTGCTACCTTGCTCAACCATTTCAACAAGGTAAATCTTGGTGTTGCGTCCGTTCGCAACGACGACATGGGCCGGGCATACGAATATCTGATTAAACGCTTTGCTGACAAGGCCAACAAAAAGGCGGGGGAGTTTTACACTCCTCGCACTATTGTTCGCTTGATGGTTAATATTCTTGATCCGCAAGCCGGTGAAGGCGTTTATGACCCTGCGTGTGGTACTGGTGGCATGCTGCTGGAAACCATCCACCACGTTAAAGAGAACGGCGGTGATCCACGCCTGCTAAAAATCAAAGGCCAGGAAAAGAATCTGACCACAGAAGCTATTGCTCGTATGAACCTCTTTCTGCACGGCCAGGAAGATTTTGACATTGTCCGTGGCGATACGCTGCGAGAACCTAAATTCCTCAAGCATGACCGTCTAGAAACCTTTGATTGTGTTATTGCCAACCCGCCATTTAGTTTGAAAGAGTGGGGATATGACAACTGGAGTGCTGACCCTTATGGCAGGGCTAAATATGGTTTAGCCCCAAAAACCAACGGCGATTTTGCTTGGGTGCAACATATGTTTGCATCTTTGAACGAGAGTGGTCGCATGGCGGTGGTATTGCCACACGGGGTGCTATTCCGTGGTGGTGCTGAAGGTAAAATTCGCGAGAATTTACTCAAAGAAAACCGAATTGTCGCTGTCATCGGCGTTGCTTCTAACCTGTTTTATGGCACCGGTATTCCGGCTTGTATTTTAGTGCTGCGCAAACAAAGGCCTTTAGCTCACCAAGATCACGTGCTGATCATCAATGCTGAAGAGATTTTTACCAAAGGCCGGGCACAAAATACCTTGTCAGAAACCCAAGCGGACGACATTTATGAGATTTATCGGCAGATGCGCACCAAAGGCCCTGAAGCTGATGACATCGAAGGTGTTGCGCGTTGGGTTCCCCATAGTGAAATTGAAGAAAACGACTTCAATTTAAATATTGCACGTTATGTACAAAAACCGCTTGAAGAAGAAACCATCACAGTGGAAGAGGCGCTAAAAGACTTCCAGCAAAAGCTGGTCGCATTAGAGCAAGCAGAGAATGAACTAGAGGCCCTGCTTATCCAAGAAGGGTTTGAGATATGAGCGCATTAAATAAGAAAAAATTAGAGGATTTACTCTGGGGCGCGGCCGAGCTATTACGCGGCCAAATCGACGCCTCAGACTACAAGCAGTACATCTTTCCGCTGCTATTTTATAAGCGCCTATCGGATGTGTATTTGGAAGAATACACCGAAGCATTGGAGATCCATGAAGGCGATTCTGAATACGCAGCTATGCCGATGTTCCACCGTTTTGATATTCCTAAAGAAGCCAGTTGGGAAAAGGTGCGCCACACCAGCAAGAACATTGGAGAGGCCATTCAAAACGCACTGCGTTTAATTGAAGCCAACAACCCGCGTTTACATGGCGTGTTTGGTGATGCCCAGTGGACCAATAAAGAGCGTCTACCTGATTATCTGCTATCTGATCTTATTGAGCATTTCAGTAAAATCCCGCTGGGGATTAAATCGGTTGCTCAGGATGATCTGGGTGAGGCCTACGAATACCTAATCAAAAAATTCGCCGACGATTCTGGCCACACCGCCGCCGAGTTTTATACCAACCGTACCGTCGTGCATTTAATGACACGCATTATGGGTTTAAAACCCGGTGAATCGGCTTACGACCCAACCTGCGGCACCGGCGGTATGCTGCTTAATGCGGTAATGGATCTCCGTTCTCAAGGTAAAGAGTGGCGTTCTGTACATTTACACGGTCAAGAGGTTAACCTGCTTACCTCCGCTATAGCCCGTATGAACATGTTCCTGCACGACATTGAAGAGTTCGATGTGCTGCGCGGCGATACCCTGGCTGAGCCTAAGTTTATTGAAAACGATCAGCTTAAGCAGTTTGATGTGATATTCGCTAACCCTCCATATTCGATTAAAAAGTGGAACCGCGATAAGTTTGCCGCCGACCCATACGGCCGCAACCTCTATGGCGTACCGCCGCAAGGCTGCGCCGACTATGCGTTTTACACCCACATCATCAAAAGTCTGAAACCTGACACTGGCCGCGCCGCTATGCTCTGGCCACATGGCGTGTTGTTTCGCGATTCTGAGCAAAGCATTCGTAAACAAGTGATTGAGTCGGACATTATCGAAGCGGTGATTGGCCTTGGGCCAAACCTGTTTTACAACTCGCCGATGGAATCCTGCGTGGTGGTGCTTAATTGCAATAAACCGTCTGAGCGCAAAAACAAGGTGTTGTTTATCAATGGCGTGGAACACGTTACCCGCGAGCGTGCCCACAGTCGCTTGTCTGATGAGGATTTGGCCGTACTGTGCGAGGCGTACTTTGAACCCAATAAGCAAAGCGATATTACCGCGTTGGTCGATATTGATACCCTTAAAGAGAACCTCTACAACCTATCGATACCTCTCTATGTGCAGGCACAAAATGATGGCGAAGTGCACAATATTGAACATGCCATCGAGGCATGGAAAGTTAGCCGTGTGCAATTGAAAAAACAGACCAATAAGTTATTCAAAAGCCTAAAAGAGCTTGGTTTTGAAGTTAACGGTGGAGAAGTGCAGCAATGAGTGATAAGCAAACCGTTAAATTTGGTGATATTTGCCGCGAAGTAAAACTCACCACCAAAGACCCAATAGCCGATGGCTATGAGCGTTACATTGGTTTAGAGCACTTGGATTTTGGCTCACTCAAAATAAAACGCTGGGGAATGATTGCCGAAGACAACCCAAGCTTTACCCGTGTGTTTAAAAAAGGGCATATCCTGTTTGGCAAACGCCGTCCTTACTTGAAAAAGGCTGCTATTGCTGAGTTTGATGGGATTTGTTCGGGTGACATTATAGTGTTAGAGGGCAAGGCTAGTAGTACCACTGAAAGGCTCCTTCCATTCTTGGTTCAATCAAACGATTTTTGGAATCATGCAATATCCACATCAAGTGGATCGTTATCCCCAAGAACAAAGTTTAAAGAATTACAAAAATTTGATGTTTTAGCTTTGGATAAAAAGGAAGCTCTTGTTGATATTTTTGAGAATTCAGAGTTTGCCTTGGGGTTAGCTATCGATGCTTTGGAAACTGCTGAGCGACTAATATATCGAATGCGTTCAGAGTTTTTTAGTGTAGAAGGAAGAAAAATAAGGCTATCTGATATTGCAGATGTGATTATGGGGCAGTCTCCAAAAGGAGCTAACTGCTTCGCAAATCCAAGTGATTCAATGTTGCCATTACTAAACGGGCCTACAGAGTTTGGAGAAGTGAGCCCTACTCCTGTTCAATACACGAATCAAATAACTCGTGAAGCTCCTATTGGGAGCGTGTTGTTTTGCGTTCGTGGAAGTACGACAGGGAGAATGAATATAGCGGATCAAAAATATTGTATTGGCCGTGGTCTAGCCGCTATTTCCTCGCGAAAGCCCTATATAAACCAGAGGTATATTTATCATATTTTAGAATACTTAAAAGATGCTATTTTTGAGCAAGCAAAAGGGGCCGGCTCTACGTTTCCCAATATTTCTGGAATTGATTTAAAAAAGTGGGAGCTGCCGGAGTTAACACCTGAGAAAGTTGCTAGGGTGACCGCCGTTTTGGAAAATCAAAACCAAACAATAATAGAGATTAAACAGCGGGTAAAAGCTATAAGAGCGGTGCAAAGTTGCTTGCTGAATATGGACTAACTTTTGGAAATTGTCATGTTTAACGAACAAACCGTCACAGAAAATGGAATGATCGACCGCTTAAAAGGGTTAAGCGGTGTAAAGTGGACTTACTGCCACGGTGAGAGCCTGCCGAAAAAAGCGCAGGATATCTTTGTCGATGAATGGCTCAAAGACGCGTTGTGTTCGTTAAACCCCGATATCGCCAAACAGCCGGATTATGCCGATGAGGTGATTTATAAGCTGCGTGGTGTGGTACTGGAAGCGCGCCACACTGGTTTGGTAAAAGCCAATGAGAATTTTCATGAATGGTTAATGGCCGAGAAGACCTTGCCGTTCGGCGAAAATGGCGACCATATCACTATCAACCTGATTGATTTCGACAATCTCAGTAACAACCGCTTTGTGGTGGCGCGGCAGGTGCACTATATCGCGGCAACCGAAGTTTATTTTGATCTTGTGCTCTATGTGAACGGTATCCCTCTTGTGGTAGGGGAAGTTAAAAGTGCCACTCGCCCGAGTGTGACCTGGCAAGATGGCGCAGCTGATTTTATGGGCGGTGAAAAGCACTACTGGCACAACGTTGAACCTTACTTTGTGCCTAACTTGCTTTGTTTTGCCAGTGAAGGCAAAACCTTTGCCTACGGTGCTATCAACGCCCGGGTAAAAGACTGGGGGCCTTGGCACAATACCGACCTGCGCGATGACATTTTGCCCGGCTTGGCATCGGTACTGGATAGCTGTGAGGGCTTGCTAAACCCACAAACCTTATTGCAGCTGCTGGAATCTTTCGCACTGTTTTCAACCGTTAAAACTGGTAAAAACACCCCACCCAAGCGCATTAAAATTCTGCCGCGTTACCCACAGTTTGAAGCGGCGAAACAGATTGTCGAGCGTGTGCGCAAAGGCTACCCCAAAAAAGGTCTGATCTGGCATTTCCAAGGTTCCGGTAAATCCTTATTGATGCTCTACGCTGCCAAAATGTTGCGTGGTGACAATACGCTTAAAAACCCCACCGTATTGATTGTGGTTGACCGGCGTGATCTAGACACGCAAATTAGCGAAACCTTTGGTGGTGCCGACGTTAAAAATCTTATCAAGGTACAAAGCTGCAAAAAGCTCGGCCAACACATCGAGCAAGACAGCCGTGGCATTTTAATTA
Organism: Shewanella sp. SM32; assembly: GCF_025654235.1. Classification (NCBI taxonomy): domain Bacteria; kingdom Pseudomonadati; phylum Pseudomonadota; class Gammaproteobacteria; order Alteromonadales; family Shewanellaceae; genus Shewanella; species Shewanella sp. SM32. Next base: position 34,152 of record NZ_JAKKRO010000016.1, read on the forward strand.
CCACCATCTTTAAGTTTAAAGATGTTGAGATCGACGACAGTAACCCTAACGGCCTCAACAATCGCGATAATATTATTGTGTTGGTGGACGAAGCCCACCGCACGCAGGAAGGTGGTTTGGGGGATAAGATGCGCTGGGCGCTGCCGCAAGCGCACTTTTATGGGTTAACCGGTACGCCTATTTCAGGCATTGACCGTAACACATTTAAGCTATTCGGCGCCGAGGAAGACCCCGGTCGCTATATGAATCGCTACTGCTATAAACAGTCGATCCGCGATGGTGCCACCAACCCGGTTAAGTTCGAACCCCGTTTAGCTGAGTTGCGGGTAGATAGGGATGCTATTAACGAAGAATTCGAAAATCTTGCCAAAGAAAACAACTTGGACGACGAAGAAAAGGCTGCGCTCTCAAAACGCGCCGGTAAGTTAGCGGTAATGCTAAAAGCCCCGAAACGCATGGCCGCAGTAAGTTCCGATATAGCCAAGCACTTTACCGACCACGTGAAGCCTAAAAAGATGAAAGGCATGGTGGTGGTATACGACCGCGATGCCTGCGTGCAAATGTACTACTTGCTGGGTGAAAAGCTCGGCTTTGATGCCGTTGAAGTGGTGATGAACGTTGACCAAGCACCGGTAAAAGTCGAAGAAGGCGGTAAAAAAGACAAGCTCAACAAAGATTGGCGCAAATGGCATGACGAGTTGGAATTGCCAATTCAGCAGTTGGACTTTGAACGTTGGCAGCAGATTGACGCCGAAGAGCAAACCCAGAAAGATTTGATAGAAAGTTTTAAAGATCCAAAACACCCGTTACAACTGATTATTGTCACGGCGAAGTTGCTTACAGGTTTTGATGCGCCAATTTGTTACTGCATGTACTTAGATAAACCACTGCGCGATCACACCCTGTTACAGGCTATGTGCCGCACTAACCGTCTGTACGAAACGGACGAAGTGCGTAAAGATATGGGCTTGATCATCGATTACCTCGGCGTGTTTGAAAACCTACGCACTGCGTTAGCCTACAACCCTGAAGAAATTGACGGCGTGGTGGAGGGCATTGAGGCTTTTAAAGAGTTATTACCGGCCCAGCTAGAGAAGTGTTTATCCTTCTTCCCTGGCGTTGACCGTACCCTAGAAGGCTTCGAAGGCATCATGGCGGCGCAAGAATGCTTGCCAACCAATGCAACACGTGATGAGTTTGCCGCGAGCTTTGGCGTATTAGCCAAACTTTGGTCGGCCATTAACCCTGACATCTTCTTAACTCCGTACCGCAAAGACTATAAGTGGTTGGCCCAGATTTATGAATCGGTGCGGCCTGTCGGCCAAACAGGGGCGTTAGTGTGGGCTGCGCTTGGTCCTGAAACTATCAAGATGATCCACGAGCATACCGACATCAATCGCATTCGCGACGATATCGACGAGCTGATCATGGATGAGCACGCCATTTTTACGCTAACGGATAAAGAACAAGAGCAGCGCGCGAAGCGCCTCGAAATTGACTTGATGGGCCGCCTGCGTGGCAGCAACGACCCGAAGTTTGTTGAGTTAGGTGAACGCTTAGAAAAACTGCGCCAAGACTACGAAGCCGGTGTCATCAAAGCCATCGACTGGTTAAAAGGCCTGTTAGATGCAGCTAAAGACACGGTTCAAGCTGAGCGCGAAACCGGAGACCATGTTGTCACCGAAGAAGACAACAAACAGGCCTTAACCAAGCTTTTCTTGGAAACTCGCCCTGAAACCACGCCCAAGTTAATCGGTGATGTAGTTGAGAAAATCGACAAAATCGTCAACGCTACTCGTTTTGAAGGTTGGCAAAACTCTAACAGTGGTCCTAGAGAGATTCAAAAAGCGCTGTTGTTAACGTTGGCTCAGTTTGGTTTGGGCAAAGACAAAGAGTTGTTCCAAAAGGCTTACGGGTACATAGAAGAGCATTATTGATGCGGTATTTTAGTGATTATCGCAACACTATGATGTAAGAAGGCTAATTGTATGACTGATAACATTCCCCAAGCCCCTCAAGGCGAGTTTGTTTTATTCACCAGTGTTGACGGTCAAACTCGCGTCGAGTGTCGTTTTGAATCAGACACCTTGTGGCTTTCTCAGGCTGCAATGGCTGAGCTGTATCAAGTTAGCTCTCAAGCGATCACCCAACACGTAAAAGCTGTCTATTCTGAAGAAGAGCTTGAGCAAATTTCAACTTGTAAGGATTACTTACAAGTTCAACTGGAAGGCGGCAGAGAAGTAAGGCGAAGCATTCGTCACTACAGTCTTCCGGTTATTCTTGCGGTAGGATACCGAGTTCGCTCAACACGTGGCACCCAGTTTCGGCAATGGGCAACCAGAATGTTGCAAGAGTACCTGATCAAAGGCTTCGTCATGGATGACGAGCGCCTGAAAAATCCGCCCGTTGGCTATTCTGCTGTGCCAGATTACTTTGATGAAATGCTGGAACGCATTCGTGATATCCGCGCCAGTGAGCGTCGCGTTTATCTGCGGGTGAAAGAAATCTTTACCATGGCTGCTGATTACGAGCCATCTAACCAAGAGACCAACCGCTTCTTTCAAACCATCCAGAACAAGTTGCATTATGCCTGTACGCAAATGACTGCCGCTGAGCTTATCGCCAACCGAGTCGACGCCAGTAAACCGGATATGGGCCTAACCAGCTATAAAGGTGATGAAGTACGCAAGACAGACGTCACCATTGCCAAGAATTATATGCATGAAGACGAAATCAAAGAGCTCAATCGTATCGTCAATATGTGGCTCGATTTTGCCGAAGACCAAGCATTACGCCGTAAGCAGGTATTCTTGCAGGACTGGGCCGATAAGCTTGATCAGTTCTTGAGTTTTAACGATAGAGATGTATTAAACGGTGCAGGAAAAATCTCCAAGAAAGACGCTGATGACAAAGCGAAATTGGAGTTTGACCGTTTTGCCCAGCAGCGCCGCCGTTTAAAAGAAGCCGAAGGCGCGCGGGCTAATATTGCAGCACTCAAAGCCATACTCAAAAAAGACAAATAGCCGCTATCACACAGCCCTGATCTCTAATGAGTTAAGGGCTGTGTTTTAAGATCATAATTATAAAGGATTATCCATCTTAAAATCATCGATATCGCCTGCCATTTTGAATAGATTGGTGTCATTCCAACGGCACAGTTGTCTAACCCGCATTAGATTTGAGTTGGCTCTGCGGATGATGGCAAAAGCGTCCTCAACTGCCTCAATTACAGGTTTTTCCCAGTCTTGAGCTAGCGAAAAGGTTGATCGTAGATAGCGATATTGATCGCCACGAGACAAATAATGGCTGATGATGTTATAGCCCTCAGTTCCCTTTTTGCGCGTGAATTCGTTATAGAACCAATACATTTCAAATTTTCGATCGCGAAGTCGCACTCTACAGCCGTAATGTCCGGGGTAGCCGGGAGTATTTTTGCCGCGGTGAGCCTTGTTGTGCTGCCAATACAACTCAGCAACCCGTTGTGCAATGTAGTAATAGCGCAATTGTTCTAGCTCAACAGACTTATGTATGTAATTCAGATATTGCTGCGATGTTGAACGGGTGAAAAGCATTGCCTCGTCGTGATCTATCTTCTTGTCATCGCTTGAGACAAAAGTATTCCAAGCAGCAATTTGTTTATTCAAAACTGTAAATGGGTCTGTCATTGGATGATCCTCTGTGTTGTTGATACAGAGTCAGTCTATTGTCGTGTGACCTAATCCATCGCCTGCCTTCATGCCCTTTTTGGGCACCTAGGTCTTTTGTTATGGCGACTTAGCCAGAAGACCTAGCCAATTCCTATCCAGATAATTATCTAATGGGGGACCTGGACAGGTTTATTCCATACAACTGCTATCTTCCTCAAAAGACCTAATCCAAACGATTCCACTTTTTATGGGGGACCTAGCTTTGTTTAGTGTAAATCGTCAGGTCTCTAAGCTTTCACATGTGAAAGTTTTTTCACTGGCGCACAAATTGATACGGTAATGTCGAGCAACTCATTGGTGGCTTAGCTTTTTGCTGCTCAGAGGCTGTTTTTTATCTATATATTGAATAAATGTCATTAAATATCAGCGTGTTGAAATTTATTATTGAAGTTCCCCAAAAGGGCAGTTCCAGCGGTCTGCTTAGTAACTGATTTTTAGGATGATGCTGCATGAAGGTTCAATAATTTTCAGGAGGCATTATGAATCAAGTTATACCCACCACTGACGAAAGACTACTCACATATCGAGAGGTGTGTTCTCTCACTCAAATATCACCAGCAACACTGCGACGTTATGTTCAAAGTGGAAAATTTCCTTCACCAATCAAACTCAATGATCATGGCCGATCAGTCCGTTTCCGACACAGCGAGGTATTGGCTTGGATGCAATGTTTGTAGGAGGAAAAATGCAGCTTGAACTACGTAATAATGGTTTATTCCGCATACAGGATGGTGAAGAACGGAAAATTTCCGATCCAATTTGCGTTCTTTTTAGAGTGCGTAGTGATGACCGAATTCGGAGTAGTGGCGTGTTGTGCGAGTGGCTCAATCTGGATGGCTGTTCTGTCCAGGAGGTATTTTTGATGAAGATATTGAATGGTAGCCAGTCTATGTTAATTCGAGAGCGGTTATTAGACAGCGGTTTTTGGATAGAAACTGGCATCGATACGTGGAAACTGATTCAACAATATTTAGTTCAAGAATCGCGCAAAGCGAGTACTGCAACCATAGTGGAAAGGACTGGTTGGCATCGTGAGGTATTTGTTACGCCCAGTTGGATTTCTGGTAGGAGTGATGAACCGTATCTATATCTATCTCCGCGTGTTGCCCCAAATTTTCAGCAAAAAGGATCTTTGGACGATTGGCGACAAGAAGTCGGGCGTTTTTGTCGTGGTAACCCATATTTAATTTTCGCTATTGGCTGTGCCCTTACAGGACCACTGTTAAAACCCGCCGGTTTGGAGAATGGCGGTATTCATATTGTTTCCAATTCTGCTGATGGTAAAACCGCACTTCTCCAAGTGTGTGCAAGTGTCTGTGGTGGTTCTGACTTCATGAAAAGTTGGAGTGGCACTGCCAATGGTATTGCTGCTGTCGCAAGTGAACATCACGACCTAGTTTTACCGCTTGATGAAATTGGCATGGCCAAAGCGGAAGATATCGATACCTGTTTGTATCAAATTTTTAATGGTGCTGGGAAATTGCGGGCAGATAAAACCGGCAAGCTTGCTGAATCTGAGCATTGGCGTGTGCTGGTATTAAGTTCAGGTGAAAAGTGGCTCTCAGAGATATTTGAAAGTTTGGGTCGTAGCCCGATGGCCGGGCAAGAAGTTCGTTTGATTGAACTTCCGGTAATTGGTCAGCATGGGGTGCTGAATGATCTTCACAGCTTTTCCACACCTCAAAAGGCCATTGATCATCTGAAGTCTGCAAGTGCGAGAACGTACGGATCATTGCTGAGATCATTCATCGAATTGATCACGACTGATGTAGTGGATCTTAATCAATACGTGCCAAAGGAATTACAGCGCATTGTTGATAGCTGGCTACTGCCGGATTCATCCTCACAGGTGCAGCGAGTCACCCGGCGTTTTGCGCTGATTTTAGTGGCCTTGCAGCTTGCCTCTCGTAACTTTCTGGTTAATTGGAGTGAGGACGAATCAGAGCAAGCAGTGCACAGCTTATATCGGGTTTGGTTGGGAAGTCGCGGTCATTTAATGAATCTTGAGGAATATAGCTTACTACAAAAGATTGGCGGTGTTCTCGCTAAGTGGGACAAACGACTTGCTAAAGAAGGCGATGTATATAGGCCAACAAGCATAGGATATCGACGGTTTATCGATGGTGAGGAGCTTTGGCTCATCCACAAAGATGAATTTTTGAAAGGCTTAAATTTGCCAACTCATTATATGCGTGATGTTGAGCTGCTCTTCCGCCGTCAATGTCTTGAAAGTAATGAACGCAGCCGTGGTACCTATAAGCTAAAGATGAGCGGTCGCTACTATCGTTTTTTTGCCCTTTGGCCTGACAGGGTGAGGCAAGCAATGCTGAAGATGGAGCAAGTCGATGATGAATAATTCAAATATCCCACTTTCCCACTTTTCCCTGTTTGATTCTGAGGTAGGAGTATCAACATGACTGAAAAAGAGATGCTTCAGCGCATGCTGATGGATATGTCATTGCTTAAAAAACTGATTACCGATCATATCAAAAACGAGCAACGTCCTGACACAACAAAGGAAATCCTCACAGTTGAGGAATGTGCTGAGCTGACGGGGTTAAAGAAAAGCACTTTGTACCGGCTGACCCATGAACGCAAGATCCCATTCTTCAAACCTAATGGTAATCGGGTGTTCTTCAGGCGAGCAGATATCTTGGCTTGGTTGCAGAGTAATCGTGTGGCGTCTTCTGATGAGATTGATAAAGCCGCTGCTGATCATCTAGTTGCTAACCGAAAATTGTATGGCCGGAGATATTAGGTTGATGCTTAACTTTTTGAAAATAAATAGGAATGGTTATATACGTTACATGTCACGTTCTTTAACTGTGACATGTAACGGTTACTCGTCGAATTGACAGCTCAGGCTTTAATGACTAGGTCTTAATGTGCGTGCGAATGCGCTTTTAAAAACACATCATTAGCTAGGGACGGTCAATATGTCTGTTAAACATACCCCAACCGGTGTAGTACACAGCGGTGCTAAAGGCGGCACCACTGGCGGCGGCACTGATACGAAGAAAAATGCCGATCACTGGGTTAATTCCCACGAGAAAATCACATGTGATAAGAACGGCTGTAAAAACTAACGATCTTATTTGGTTGATTTGGAGGGCACTGTCGAGGTGCCCTTTTGTTTATAAAGATGTCGTCGTTTGGTCGTAATAATGCTCTTAGTCTGATGACTCATCGAAGATATCTGGAAAGGTCCGCATGGCCTCTGTGCGCCGGGTTTCCAGAATATCTGCGTAGATTTCTGTCGTTCTGAGTTCGCTGTGGCCAAGCAATCTGGAAAGGGAATAGATGTCTAGCCCTCGGGCAAGTTGGTTTACTGCAAAGGTGTGGCGGCCTGCATGAAAGGTCACGTGTTTGGTGATCCCGGCACGTACAGCCCACTGCACTAGCGCGACGTTGCTATAGCTGTCGTAACGTAAGCCCTTAAAAACCCGTTCTGTCGGTTTTCCCCTGTTTTCCAAGTTGAGCAAACGTACTGCTGAATCCGGTAAGTCGAGATATTGCAGGCCATTGCCTGAGTTTTTGAGCTTTATCTGGGAAAAGATTATTCGGTAGTGCCCTTGAGCAAATAGTTCAATTTCACTCCACACCAGTTTATGAATGTCTGACCAGCGTAGACCCGTAGTGCAGGAGAACAGAAATGCTCTCCGTAGTACATCGTAACGGCATTCTGCCTTGGTAAGGGCCTTTACCTCATCCAGAGTGAGATAAGTGCGCTGTGTCCTCTCTGCTTTGATGGATTTGACTTGTTCAACAGGGTTATCTCTGATGATTCGGTCTCGTTGCGCTTGGTTGAGTGCTGCCCGAATTTTATTGAAGTAGCTACAGGCGGTATTCCTGGAGAGGCCGGTATCTGATTTTGTCATTGCCTCATGCTGTAGGTAATGGCGGAACCCTTCCAAGAAGTATTTATCTACCTGTTCAAAAGTGAGTTCTGCGTGGCGGTGATAACGGTGGAGATGGATGCCCGCAGAAACCCAAATTGAGTAGTTGGATTTGCTACCGGATGCTTTACTCGCTGTAATTTGGTCGAAGTAGTCAAAGAAGCTGGCATTGAGTTTTGTGCGGTCATCTAAGCCGTGTTTGGCTGATTCCATTTCCAGTAGACGCTTGGCTCGAATGGCCTCAGCTTTTTGCAATGTGGTTTTATTGTGCTCGCGCTCAACTGCGTTTTTTGGCTTGTTGTAGAGGAACAGATTCAGCGGCTCGTAAGAGCGCTTTTGAGCCCTTGAACCGTCTTCCGAGGTCTTTGAGCCGTAATAGTACACAAGCCTGATGGGGCGCAGGCCATTCTTATCTGGTTCTCGCTTTTGTATATTGATTTTCATAGGTTTTTCTCATCTTGTGCTCCGCATGTGCTCCAGAATTTATCTTCGGAGCACATGCGGAGCAAGAATCGACAAAACCCTTCAAATCACTTCCCACCAAGTAAAACAAAATTATTTTAAAATCATAATGTTGTTTTGATTTGGTTTGATACGTTTTACTATTTTACTTCCCGATACAGAAAGAGCTAAAAATTTTGCCTAAGAGATCATCTGAGGTGAAGCGGCCAGTGATTTCTGATAGTGCTAATTGGCACATGCGTAACTCTTCTGCCAGCAGCTCTCCTGCTAGATAAACTTCTAATTGTTCTTTACCCAATTGCAGATGGCTTGCGGCGAGTTCTAGGGCTTCTAAGTGACGACGCCGGGCGATAAAGCCACCTTCGAGGTTACTCTGGTAGCCCATGAGTGATTTTAAATGCTGCTTTAACTGTTCAACACCTAAGCCCGTTTTAGCCGAGATCCGGTAAACACTATAACCTTGTTCCTCTGTCATCATTAAGTCTTCGCCAGTAAGATCGGCTTTATTGCGGATCACTGTTACACCTAAATTTGAGGGCAGGCGATCGATAAAGTCAGGCCAAATATCATGGGGATTAACGGCGGCAGTGGTGGTGCCATCCACCATAAATAACACCCGATCGGCACTGTTTATTTCATTCCACGCGCGTTCTATACCAATTTGTTCAACGGTATCTGTCGTATCACGTAGGCCTGCGGTATCTATAATGTGCAGCGGCATGCCATCTAAGTGGATGTGCTCACGTAATACATCCCGTGTTGTACCAGCAATTTCGGTAACAATAGCCGATTCTTTACCGGCTAAGGCGTTTAATAAGCTGGATTTTCCGGCGTTAGGACGACCCGCGATCACGACTTTCATGCCTTCGCGGATGATAGAACCTTGTTTAGCACTGGCTTGCACTAGGTCAAGTTTGTCGATGATTTTGTAGAGTGCATTGGCAATTTTGCCATCACTTAAAAAGTCGACTTCTTCATCGGGGAAATCAATCGCAGCTTCTACATATAAACGTAGGTTAGTGACTTGATCCACCAGCTCATGGACTTCCTTAGAAAATTCACCCTGGAGTGATTGCAGCGCGCTTTTAGCCGCTTGCTCACTGGTGGCATCGATAAGATCGGCAATCGCTTCGGCTTGGGTTAAGTCTAGCTTGTCGTTCATAAAGGCTTGTTCGCTGAACTCACCGGGTTTGGCTATTCGAATACCACCGACTTCCATTACACGTTTGATCAGCATGTCTAGAACGATTTGGCCGCCGTGGCCTTGAAGCTCTAATACATCTTCGCCAGTAAAGGAATTGGGGCCTTTAAAAAACAGCGCTATGCCTTGGTCGATTACTTGGCCTGTTGCACTTTTAAAGTCGCAATAATCGGCATATCTCGTTTTAGGAAGATGACCCAATACGGCCATAGCGACATCACTGGCCTTGTTGCCTGAAATTCGGATGATGCCAACGCCGCCACGTCCGGGCGCGGTGGCTTGAGCCACGATAGTGTCAGTTGTCACGGAAATACCCACCAAACTAATATCTATCAAATCATGTAAAGGAAAAGGCGGCTAATTAAGCCGCCTTTAGTATTATTTTCACTTTATGCTTTGCTAAAGGTAGGGCTTATTTTAAGCCTTTTTTCTCAAGACCTGCATAAATAATCTTCTGCTGCGTGATGGCAACTATGTTACCTACTAACCAGTACAGTACTAGACCTGATGGGAACCACAGGAAGAATACGGTAAAGATTACTGGCATCCATTGCATCATTTTCACTTGCATTGGATCCATTGTCGGCGCAATTGGTTGCATCTTCTGCATTACAAACATAGAGACGCCCATCAGCAGCGGCAGTATGTAGTAAGGATCTTGTACCGATAAATCGTGGATCCACAGCATAAATGGTGCATGACGTAATTCGAAGCTTTCTAGCAATACCCAGTATAAGGCAATGAAGATTGGCATCTGTAAAATAATAGGTAAACAGCCACCCATAGGGTTAACTTTTTCTTTCTTATACAGTTCCATCATGGCTTGACCCATCTTTTGACGGTCATCACCAAAGCGTTCTTTCAAATCTGTTAGCTTAGGTTGCAGATTACGCATCTTCGCCATTGAGGTGTACTGCGCCTTTGTCAGCGGGAACAGTAAACCACGAACGGTTAATGTTATCAGAATAATTGCCACACCCCAGTTACCGACGAATGATTGATAGAACATCAATAGCCAGTGAATAGGAACCGCTAACCACCATAAGAAACCGTAATCAACCACTAGATTTAAGGTTTCAGAAATCGCTGACAGTGCTGCTTGATCCTTAGGACCAACATAGAACTGTGAGCTAATTTCTTGGCTGGCACCAGGTGCAATATCGTATACCGCGCCGCGGAAACCAATATTAGCTAAACCGCCAGCACTGACACTAGAAAAAATGGTGTTGCTGTCAGTTGCGGGTGGCACCCAAGCTGAAACGAAATAGTGTTGTAACATGGCTGCCCAACCGCCTAAAGTGGCTTGGTTCAGGTTACTTTTGGCCATGTCGTCAAAGTTGTATTTTTCATAGCGCACATCATTCGTTGAGAACGCACCACCACGATAGGTAGGCATCATCATGCTGCTTTCAGATGGCTTGATCGTTTGTTTAATCTGACCATACATCTGAACTTGCAGTGGTGCTGCTGAAGTGTTGTTGATTTTATAGTCAACATCTATGTTGAACTTACCGCGATGGAATACGAACACTTTAGTGTAAGTCACACCATTGTCAGCGATATAAGTTAACGGTACTTCTAAGGTATCTTGGCCTTCGGCTAAGGTATATTCAGTTGCCGTTGTGCTAAATGCGGCACGGCCTTTTGCGCTGCTATCAATACCATCGCGACCAATTAGGCCACTTTGAGCGATATAAGTGAAATCATTCGTTTGCTCAAGCAATACGAATGGTTGATCTTTCTCTAGTTCTTTTTTGTGCGAAACTAACGCAGCAAAAACGATGTCACCACCCACTGGATTGATCTGAATGTCTAACTGATCTGTTTTTACCGTAATCAGTTTGCTGTTTGCAGTAACTGCTGCAGCAGGAACACCTGTATCAGCTTCTGGAACATCGGCACTGTGCGAGCTTGCCGCGTTCGCCACTAAGGACGATTCGGTTGCAACGGGTTTAGGAGCTTTGTCTGCTTGCCACTGTTGCCACAGCAAAAAGCTGACAAACAGTAGTCCTATGAGCAATATATTGCGTTGAGATTCCATAGCCTATTTATTACACCTATCATTTTTAGGGGGGACGGGATCACTACCGCCGGGATGTAAAGGGTGACATTTTAATATGCGTTTCAATGCAAACCAACAACCTTTCGCGGTTCCATGCACTTTTATTGCTTCAATAGCGTAGTGAGAGCAGGTGGGATTGAAACGGCATCGAGGGCCCAGTATAGGGCTTATGAATACTTGATAGCCACGAATTAACGTGGTCGCTAGCCATTGTAGCGGCGACTGAGTTTGCGCCATAGCTTTTCTATCAATTTGTTGATTTCAGCGTTTTCCATTTCCATCACGCCATTTCTGACAAGCACAACAATATCAAGATGAGGAATGTCGTGTTGATTCAAGCGAAAACTATCTCTGATCACGCGCTTAATACGGTTACGTTGATTGGCGCGTTTTACATAGCGTTTAGCAACAGTAAGGCCCATACGCGGATGTTGTTCCGTGTTAGGAATAGCGAGCAAGGTAATTTCAGCAGAAGATGCTTTGATGGGATTGGAAAATACAGATTTAAATTGCGCGGGAGTTAACAAACGTAACTCCCGCGAAAAGGTATAGCTAGTCAACTAGTTACCCACTTATTAAGCAGATAAACGAGCGCGACCTTTCGCACGACGACGTGCAAGCACCTTACGGCCGCCTACAGTAGCCATACGAGCGCGGAAGCCGTGAGAACGCTTGCGCTTCAGGTTGCTAGGTTGAAAAGTACGTTTACTCATGATGGCAATCCGTCTTTGTTATTAGTGAACATATCCTTATCTCTAGGATAGAGGTAAGGGCAAAAAAGAGGCCGAATTGTAATCACAATACTTAGTCACGTCAACAACGAAAGTAAGTAAGTGCTTTATTTCTGCCAGCGTATCCTTAGATCAACCCCCAGAATACACCATAAGATGTGGATAACTCTGTGTACGGACACTACATGTAGTAGTGCAGGGGATCTTCGAGCCGATCGAAGGGGCGCCATTATAGATCAATGTGGATCGCTTAATAAAGCAGGATTTGCGGTTAGTGCTGAATAAAAGGATCGTTTTGGATCTTTGATGATCGAGGATATCCACATAGAATGATCTCGCTGGGGATAAATATTTTTTAAGGATAGCGATCCTTGAGATCTCGCTATAGAATACACCTCTTTTTTGATGATCTTTTGGGGATAACTAAGTGGCTGTTTCACTTTGGCAACAATGTATCGGACGACTGCAAGATGAGCTTTCTGCTCAGCAGTTCAGTATGTGGATCAGACCGTTACAAGCCGAAATGGATGGAGATACTCTGGTGCTTTATGCGCCCAACCGCTTCGTGCTTGATTGGGTCAGAGATAAGTACATCAATATCATTAATCAGTTCTTTACTGAGCAAATGGGTAGCGACGCGCCTAAATTGCGTTTCGATATAGGTAGTCGTCCTTCGGCGAAAAAGCCTAGTGTTCCAGCACCGATTGCGCCAACTCGTGTAGCGAATACCCAAACTAAAGCGACGGTAGGCACGACGTTTAATGTCCAAGCCGAGCCTATGGCGAACGCGAATCACCGCAGTAACATTAATCCGAGCTACCAGTTTGATAACTTCGTAGAAGGTAAGTCTAACCAATTAGGTAAGGCTGCGGCGTTACAAGTGGCTGAAAATCCGGGTGGTGCTTATAACCCACTATTTTTATATGGCGGAACAGGTCTAGGTAAGACTCACTTGTTGCACGCTGTCGGTAACGGGATCATTAAAAATAATCCTAATGCCAAAGTGGTTTACATGCATTCCGAGCGTTTTGTCCAGGACATGGTTAAAGCGCTGCAAAACAATGCGATCGAAGAATTTAAACGTTACTACCGTAGCGTCGATGCCTTGTTTATTGATGATATTCAATTTTTTGCCAATAAAGACAGATCCCAAGAAGAATTCTTTCATACCTTCAATGCGTTACTTGAAGGGAATCACCAAATTATTTTGACTTCAGATCGTTATCCAAAAGAGATCGACGGTGTTGAAGACAGATTGAAATCGCGTTTCGGTTGGGGTTTAACTGTGGCTATTGAGCCACCAGAGTTAGAGACCCGCGTAGCGATCTTGATGCGTAAAGCTCAAGAGAGCGGCATTAACTTGCCCGATGAAGTGGCTTTCTTTATTGCTAAGCGTTTACGTTCAAACGTACGCGAGCTAGAAGGGGCATTAAACCGTGTTATCGCCAACGCTAACTTCACGGGTCGGCCAATTACTATTGATTTTGTTCGTGAAGCCTTACGTGACCTCTTGGCACTTCAAGAAAAATTAGTCACTATAGACAATATTCAGAAAACCGTAGCTGAATACTACAAGATCAAGATGGCTGATATGTTGTCTAAGCGTCGTTCACGCAGTGTCGCGCGCCCAAGGCAAGTGGCAATGGCGTTATCCAAAGAATTAACTAACCAAAGCTTGCCGGAAATTGGTGATGCTTTTGGTGGTAGAGATCACACCACAGTGTTGCATGCCTGTCGTAAGATTGCTCAGCTACGGGAAGAGAGCCACGACATTAAAGAAGATTATGCTAATTTGATTAGAACCTTATCTTCTTAAAACAAGGAATTTGGACACGATGAAATTCTCAATTGATAGGGATGCCCTATTAAAGCCGTTGCAATTGGTGTGTGGTGCGGTAGAAAGACGCCATAACTTGCCCATTTTGTCTAACCTCCTTGTAGAAGTAAGTGGTCACTCACTTAAGCTGACTGGTACAGATTTAGAAGTCGAACTCGTGGGCCAAGCTGTGGTTCACGGTGATATCGAAGAAGGTCGTACTACGGTTCCAGCGAAGAAACTGCTCGATATTGTTAAGTCTTTGCCAGAACAAAGCGAACTGAAAGTCGAACAACAAGATAATAAATGGTTGCTGCGCTCAGGCCGTAGCCGTTTTTCCTTAGCGACTTTGCCCGCAGAAGAATACCCTAACGTTGAAGCCTTCCAAGCTGAGATTGAATTTAGCTTGAAGCAGGGCGTGTTGAAGTCAATTATCGACTCGACGCAGTTTTCGATGGCTAACCAAGATGTACGCTATTACCTCAACGGATTATTGTTTGAAACAGAAGGTAATGTTTTGCGTGCGATAGCGACCGACGGTCATCGTTTAGCCTTAAGTCATCGTACGATTGAAGCACAATTACCGGAAAAACAAGTCATTGTGCCCCGTAAAGGCGTAATTGAAATGGCGCGCTTATTGGAGTCTGACGATCTCGATATCACCATTGCTATTGGTGATAATGCTATTCGTGCTACTACGGCTAACACAGTATTTACCAGTAAATTAGTCGATGGTCGCTTCCCTGATTATCGCCGTGTATTGCCAAAGGGCGGTGATAAAATTGTGATTGCGAGTCGTAATCACCTGAAGCAAGCGCTGACGCGGGCTTCTATTTTATCCAATGAAAAATTCCGTGGTGTGCGTATTCAACTCGAAAATGGTCTGCTCAAGATCACCGCTAATAACCCTGAACAGGAAGAAGCGGAAGAAATCATCGATGTGGAATACAACAATCAGGCCCTAGAAATTGGTTTTAACGTCAGTTACTTACTGGACGTGCTCAACAACCTTAAGTCCGATGATGTGCGTATCACACTCATTGATGGTAACTCCAGCGCCCTAATCGAAAACCATTTGGAAGAAGATTCCATGTATGTGGTTATGCCGATGCGCTTATAAACCATCGATTTTTACGTTACCCGTGTCTGTACCTCTGTCTTTGATGTCTATGCCGCTTAACGGCGGCACAGTGTTTAATGCACAGCATTGGCCATTCCTTCACTCATTTACCGATAGTCTTAGCCTGTGGCAGCGATTGAGTTGCTCGTTAAGTGCTATGAATCCTTGCCTACGCCGTTTACGCGGCTTAATGAGTAATGCATGAGCCTGACCCGTCTCAATATCGAAGCGTTTCGCAACATTCAGTCCGCACAGTTAATCCCAGCATCTGGGATTAACGTGATTTATGGTCAAAATGGCAGCGGAAAAACCAGTATTTTAGAAGCCATTTATTTCCTCGGTATGGGGCGCTCGTTTCGCAGTCATTTATCCCAACGAGTGATTAATCACGATGACGATAAATTAACGCTCTTTGCGACTTTAAATTTAGCGCGCGGTGACAGTAAAATTGGTTTACGCCGATTTCGCAATGGTGAGACGGAAGTGAAAATCGACGGCGAAAAAGTCAAACGTCTGTCGACCTTAGCCGAAGCTTTACCTATTCAAGTGATCACACCTGAAAGCTTTTCTTTACTGTTTGAAGGCCCAAAATCCCGTCGACAATTTATCGATTGGGGCGCATTTCATGCTGACCCACAGTTTTATGGCGCTTGGACGAATGTTCGTCGCGTTCTTAAGCAAAGAAATCAATTGCTTAGAAACGGTTCGGCTTACAGTCATATTCAATTTTGGGATCAAGAGTTTGTGCGCTATGCCGAGCAGGTCACCGAAATACGAAACCATTATGTAGACTCGTTAAATGAGCTACTTAAGGGTATAATCGGGGAGTTTTTACCGAGTGTAGATGTGAAGGTTTCATTTACGCGCGGCTGGGATAGTAAAACGGATTTTGCAGAACTACTCGAAAACCAATATTCCAGAGATTTGGCCACAGGTCATACCGTCAGCGGTCCCCATAAAGCTGACCTTAGACTTCGTGTAGGCACTTTGCCGGCGCAGGATGCCCTGTCCCGTGGTCAATTGAAATTATTAGTCTGTGCACTGCGTATTGCACAGGGAAAGTTGCTCAAACAACAAATAGATAAAAACAGTATTTATCTTGTGGACGATCTTCCGTCCGAGTTGGATGCACAGCATAGGCAGCTATTGCTTAAGCAGTTAACGGATACCGGAGCACAAGTTTTTGTGACCGCCATTGATCCTGCTGCAATAGTCGATTCGTTACACACGCCTCCCAGTAGGATGTTTCATGTGGAACAGGGACGTGTAACGGTAATTGAATAACCATTGAGAGAATAATATGTCAGAGAATAGTTACGATTCTTCGAGTATTAAGGTCCTTAAGGGCCTTGATGCAGTACGTAAGAGACCTGGGATGTATATTGGTGACACCGACGACGGTACGGGTCTACATCATATGGTGTTCGAAGTAGTCGATAACTCTATCGATGAAGCCTTAGCCGGCCACTGTAGCGATATTACGATTACTATCCATGTAGATGGTTCGGTTTCTGTTAAGGATGACGGCCGTGGTATTCCGGTCTCTATCCATGAGGAAGAAGGCGTATCGGCGGCAGAAGTTATTATGACGGTATTGCATGCCGGCGGTAAGTTCGACGATAACTCCTATAAAGTGTCTGGCGGTCTCCACGGCGTGGGTGTATCGGTTGTAAACGCTTTATCTAAAAAGCTGCAAATGACCATTCGTCGTGCTGGCAAAGTATACGAGCAGTTTTATACTCACGGTGTGCCTGATGCGCCGATCAAAGAGATTGGTGATGCAACCAAAACCGGTACTGAAATCCGTTTTTGGCCAAGTGAAGATACCTTCAGCGATGTTGAGTTTCACTTTGAAATTCTGGCAAAGCGTGTGCGTGAACTGTCTTTCCTTAACTCAGGCGTGGGTATTCGTCTGGTTGATGAACGCGACAATAAAAATGAATTTTTCAAATACGAAGGCGGGATTAGCGCATTCGTCGATTACCTGAACCGTAATAAAACGCCAGTCAACAAAGATGTATTCCACTTTATGCAAGAACGTGAAGATGGCATTACCGTTGAAGTGGCTATGCAGTGGAATGACGGTTATCAGGAAAATATTTTCTGTTTTACCAACAACATCCCACAGCGTGATGGTGGTACTCACTTAGTCGGTTTCCGTAGTGCGTTGACACGTAACCTCAACAGCTACATGGAAAACGAAGGTTATAACAAGAAAGGCAAAACCAGCGCGACTGGCGACGATGCCCGCGAAGGCTTGACTGCCGTTATCTCTGTTAAAGTGCCAGATCCAAAGTTCAGCTCGCAAACCAAAGACAAACTGGTTTCTAGTGAAGTGAAAACCGCGGTTGAACAAACCATGGGTGAGAAGCTGAA
This sequence comes from Shewanella sp. SM32, assembly GCF_025654235.1. Taxonomy (NCBI): domain Bacteria; kingdom Pseudomonadati; phylum Pseudomonadota; class Gammaproteobacteria; order Alteromonadales; family Shewanellaceae; genus Shewanella; species Shewanella sp. SM32. Next base: position 51,523 of record NZ_JAKKRO010000016.1, read on the forward strand.
CGATTATCTGCTGGAAAACCCAGCTGATGCGAAGTTGATCGTCGGTAAGATTGTCGATGCTGCCCGTGCCCGTGAAGCGGCGCGTAAAGCTCGTGAAATGACCCGTCGTAAAGGCGCACTCGATTTAGGTGGTTTGCCAGGTAAGCTGGCCGATTGCCAAGAAAAAGATCCTGGTCTTTCAGAAATTTACATAGTGGAAGGTGACTCTGCTGGCGGTAGTGCTAAGCAGGGACGTAACCGTAAGAACCAAGCGATTTTGCCACTGAAAGGTAAAATTCTAAACGTTGAGAAGGCCCGCTTCGATAAGATGTTGTCTTCTCAAGAAGTGGCCACACTGATCACGGCACTTGGCTGTGGTATTGGTCGCGACGAATATAACCCAGATAAAACCCGTTATCACAACATCATCATCATGACGGATGCTGACGTCGACGGCTCGCACATTCGTACTTTGCTGTTGACCTTCTTCTTCCGTCAAATGCCTGAATTGATTGAACGTGGTTATGTGTATATTGCTCAACCGCCTTTATTTAAAGTGAAAAAGGGCAAGCAAGAACAGTATTTGAAAGATGAGCCAGCATTGACTCAATACCTCACGACTCAAGCATTGGATGGCACTGTTGTGTATCCAACGCAAGGTGCGATTGGTATGTCAGGTGAGCCGTTAGAGCGTTTAGTGACTCAGTATCGTGAAGTGGAAGCCATTGTGGCCCGTTTAGAGCAGCGCTATCCAACGCACATTACTAACCGTATGCTTTACCACCCAATGATCACCAACGATATGTTGGCCGATGAAGGCAAGATGAAAGAGTGGATCGATGCCTTTATCCATGAGCTGGTGGAAATGGAAAACAGCGGTGTACTGTATTCTGCTGAGCCGATTCTCGATCCTGAGCGTAAAGTGTATCTGCCTAAGATCACCATTCGTAAGCACGGTATCGATACTAACTATCTGTTTACTTATGACTTCTTCCAATCAAGCGATTATCAACGTATCGGTAAGTTAGGTGCGGCGTTAGATGGCATGATTGAAGAAGGCGGCTATGTACAACGCGGCGATCGTGTTAAAGAAGTCGGCAGCTTCCTCGAAGCGCTAGATTGGACGATTTCTGAAGCCAAACGCGGCTTATACATTCAACGTTATAAAGGATTGGGTGAGATGAACCCTGAGCAATTGTGGGAAACTACAATGGATCCTGAATCACGCCGTATGTTGCAAGTCACGATCGATGATGCTGTGGGTGCCGATCAGTTGTTCACTTGTTTGATGGGTGATCAAGTTGAACCTCGTCGTGAGTTCATCGAAGCGAACGCATTGAACGTGGCTAACTTAGACGTTTAATGCTAGATGTATAATATTAGACGTGTAATGCGTGTTAAGACTCGCGTTAGTACTTGAATGATTAAGGGAAAGCCAAGGCTTTCCCTTTTTTATCTCTATGATTTATCTCTTTATCGATCAATACCCGCTTCATCCGCTGCAACAATTTCAGTCTCTGCTTTAGCCGCATTAATCCACGCCTGCATTTCCGGACAGCTGATCACATGCTGCATATAGGCACGGCTTGCCTGCGAGACTTCAATATCGTAGGTAAGAAAACGCATAACCACAGGGGCAAACATCATGTCGGCAATCGACCATTGGCCAAATAACCAAGTACCTTCCGCATGTGATGGGGCAAACTCGGCCATTTGTGCTGACCAAATCGCATCGATGCGCTCAATGTCTTTGCGGACCGCATCAGTGAGCTCAACATAGCGCCTCGCGCGTATGTTCATTGGTAGAGCGTTACGCACGGCATTAAAGCCTGAATGCATTTCACTGGCAATCGATCTGGCCTTGGCTTTTTGTTTAGGATCTTGCGGCCATGCGCTACCTGCAAGATAGGTGTCGTTGAGATATTCGCAAATCGAAAGTGAATCCCATACCGTAATGTCACCATCGACTAATGTCGGTACTTTTAAAGTCGGCGAAATGGCTTTGAGTTGCTGATAGAAGCTGTCGGTATCGAGTTGCAGTAATACTTCGTTGAACTGCACGCCAGATTTTGCGGCCATAAACCAAGCCCGCAGTGACCAGCTAGAGTAGTTTTTATTGCCAATATAAAGATCCATTGTTTGTCCTTGAGTGAAATGCCGAGTGTTTCTGCAAAGCTACTATATGGACTCATTTCACCTATGACTAATGAATATTTTACCCTTTCTACATCCGCTAATACGCGTCATTTCTCTTGAGCTTACGAGTCACTTTTATTGAATTTAAACGACCCACAGCATTGAGATAATTTAACCATATCTTAATTACTTTGCTCGATGGATTCTGTCGAGATAAAGGCTAATTGGCGAGATAAATGGATGTGGCAGCGAGTGATTTACCCCGTAAGTGCACTGATTTTATGCTATCGGCGGTGGCAAACGCCGATGAGGCAAATAAGTTATTGAATATGTGTAAGGCCTGTCATGGCGAGTCCGGTGTGAGTCGTTTTGAGCATATTCCTAATATCGGATGGCAAAACTCAGAATACCTATTGAAGCAACTGCGAGCCTTTAAGGCGGGGAATCGCCAAGATCCCACTATGACTAAAGTCGCCCAACTCTTGACTGAGGCTGATATGCAGCTGATGGCGGATTACTTTTACCTCGGAAAGGATAAATAACATGGATCTTAATCGTCGGGTTTTTATTAAAGGTGCGGTAGCGACGTCTGTGTTATCAGCTTTACCCGTTAAGTGGGTATTTGCCGAACAGCTTCCCGCAGCCGTCACTCCTCTGGATATATCAGCATTAACTTGGACTAAGGCAGATGACTTACCGAGTTATTTCAAAGTGTTAAACACTCATCCACTGAATGCGTTTCCGCCGGAGCATAAGCTCGCTCCTGCCGTGACGCCTGCAGATGCCTCGTTTATCCGTTGGAATGGCATAGTGCCTGACTTTAAGGCGTTAGATGCTAAAACTTGGACTTTTCAAGTGGATGGTGAGTCTGTAATCACCCCAAAAACCTACACAATTGATGAACTTAAGCGTCGCTTTAAGCATTACACATTGCAGTTGCTGATTGAATGTGGCGGTAATAGTCGCTCTGGCTTTTTTCCTAGTACTAAGGGTAATCAGTGGAATAATGCCGGCGTATTTTGCTCCGAGTGGACAGGTGTCTTAGTGAGTGATGTGCTTAAGGATTGCGGTATTAAATCTGATGCTGTTTACACAGGCCATCACGGTGTTGATCGGCATTTGAGCGGCAAAGGTGAGGCGATTTCACGCGGCGTACCAATAAAGGCGGCGCTTGAAGAGCTTGGGCTTATTGCATGGTCGATGAATGGTGAGGACATTCCTTATCTACATGGATATCCCTTACGTATTGTGTTTGGTGGACGGCCGGGCTCCGTTTCGCAAAAAGCGGCGACGGGGATCAGTGTGCGTAATAAAGTTCATGATGGACATAAAATGGAAGCACCAGCGTATCAACTCCCTAAATATCCGATAGCGCCAGGTGAGTCTGTTGATGATAAAGACTATAAAATCATTGAAGAAATGATAGTGAAGTCATTGATCACTCAACCCCAATCTGGAACCGAATTAGCTGTGGGTCAAAAGATGACTATCGCAGGTCATGCTTGGGCGGGATTGCGGGAAGTGGTTAAGGTGGAAGTCAGTTACGATTATGGCACCCGTTGGTTTGCCGCTGAATTAGAAAAACCTAAAAACATAACAGCATGGCAGCAATGGAAGATTGAATTGCAATTACCGTCGCAGGGTTATTATGAAATCTGGGCCAAAGCGACCGATAGTGAAGGTGATAGTCAGCCTGTCGTACAACCGCAATGGAATCCTAAGGGATATATGTTTAACGACTGCCACCGTATTGCCGTTAGGGTGGTGTGATGAAGTCGCATATCAATAAACTGATATTGCTTGGGCTAGTGGCATCCAGTATTTCGCTAGCCGCTGAGTATCCAGTGGACCCTAAATCGGGTTTGATCATGGCTCCTGGCTGGGAGTTAGTGAACTATCAATGTAATGCCTGCCATACCAGTATGATAGTCGTGCAAAACCACGGCGATAAAGCCTTTTGGAAAGAGACTTTGCAGTGGATGATAGACACTCAGGGTTTATGGGACTTGTCGGATACTTGGGAGCCCACCTTGAGTTATCTAAGCACTCATTATGGGCAGGCTGAAATGGATATGACGATCTTCAGACGTCTACCTTTAGAACCGAACCTGCAGCCTGTGCTAGTTAACCCTTTCCCTAAGGAACCAAAATGAAAGCGATTATCATAAGTTTGATTGCGCTATGTGGCTTATCCACAGAGGTTAATGGAGAGGTTTATCAAGCAGATATAGAGCGAGGTCAGGCATTGGCTACAGCACAGTGTGAGTCATGCCATGGCAATGCGGTGATCGCTATGGCCAAGCAATTCCCAAACTTAAAGGGACAAAAATTAGCTTATCTTAATAAACAGCTCGTCGATTTTAAAACCGGTTTACGACTCGAACCTTTGATGCAATCACAAGTCAGCGCGTTAAGCTCTGAGCAATTACAAGATGTGGCGCTGTTTTATAGCCAGCAAGTTACACCGAACCTAAGTGCGAATTAGCACGAGCATAGTGTGTTATTTGAATTAAACCGATATAGGGTTTAGTAGGGAATACGGGGTGATATTTTGTAGATTTGATTATGCAGTGGTTCGTTAACCTAGGCTACGTTGTAGTCGGTAGAAGTAGTCATGCCATTCCGCTTGCGCCGTTGCCGCTTGTTCATCGTCAACCAATTCGAATTTAACTGTCTGCCCTGGGCGAGTTTGGGCAAGCTTCCAAAGATCGGCTTCAATAATTACGGCTATTTGCGGATGACTGCTGGTGGTCTGCGCATCGGCAAGTAACACGAGTGGTTGCCCTGAAGCGGAGACTTGAACCACTCCGGGGGTGACTGTGTGTGATTGTACAGGGAATGGCTTCGCCAATGTTAACGTATCACCTTTGAGTATTGCACTCGCACGATCACTTTCAGCTGAAAGTTGCCACTGTGTTTGCCAGAATATTTGCTGAGATTTCAACGAGAAGGCTTGGGTGTGCTTTGTTGCGAGTGCGCGAATATGCCCATTCCAACTTTTTTGAATTGCGCCAACTTGCCTTCTTAGTGGATGAGCGGAACCTAAGGTCAGGTTATCGCCAGCTTCTAATGCGCGGCCATGAAATCCACCGATACCTGAGGTTAAATCAGTTGCAGCAGAATCCATCACTAACGGCACTTTAACGCCGCCGTCAACCGCAACATAGGCACGCATGCCTTTATTTCCCCCTCTAAGACTGAGTTTTTGTCCTGCCTTAATGGAGTAGCGCCAGCCGCAAACTATGGGTTTATTGTCTATGCGGGCATCGAAATCGGCACCCGTTAAGGCAATCCAAGCATCGCGTTTAAACAAAAAAATCGATTGTCCGAAGGTCAATTCCAGTACGGGTGTATTGTCTGGATTTGAGAGTAGGCGGTTTGCTAAACACAGTGCAGGTCTATCTAAGGCACCAGCTTGGGTTACGCCTAAATGTCGATATCCCATGCGTCCGATATCTTGAACTGTGGTTAGTGCACCCGCTTTTATTACCTCGATCATCAAATTTTCCGTTGTTAGCTCGCGAGTAGATTGTTAATCAATTAAAGGGAGACAAAATATGTATCCCTTTAGGAATGGTAGGCGTATTGTCAGTTAAATGATGCTGAAATGTAAGTTTTTTGAGGTTTCAACTTGTAACCAAGATTGTCTTTGTAAAAGCAGTAATGGTGGGATAGAAGAAGTCCGAAATGAATTGAATATGTTACACTTAAGCTAAGTATTAGCCTGTCTACAATGTCTTAATACACGGCTTGAGCTGATCAAAATGGATTTATGATGGGCAATATTTAACTGACTTTTTAACAATTATTTATAATGACAGGTTGATGCTTCTTGATTAAATCACTTTTTAATAAACTCTTTAATATTCGCGATACGGCGACCGTTGAGAGACCCAAAAGTTTTTCAACGACGGACTTAGGTAAGTCGCTTGAACCTGCGCGAAAGCCTGCTAAACCTCTCGAAGACATTAGCGTGGTATCTGTCGATTTATCTGCACTCTTTTATAGTTTGTTATTTCCGACACGGGTTAAGGACACTGGCGGTGTAGCGAATAATCTTGAACGTAGAGTCATGGCGGAGATAGAGCAGGCCTTGGCATCGCCACAAGTGATCGCCGAGAAAGTGTTAAAGCTGCCGTCAAAGGTATTGGAATTAGATCGTAAGCTGGCCGATCCTCAGTTTGATATTAAGGATCTATTAGCGCTTATTGAGCGAGATCCTTTATTGAGTGTGGAGGTGCTTAAGCTGTGTAATTCTCCCGCGTTTAAACGTAGCGATAGGGATATCACCAGTTTACAGCAGGCTTTGGTACAGCTTGGCCGCGAACAGTTGAGAAAATTTGTCACTACTTGTTTAGTGCGTGAAATGTTGGATATTAAACCAATCTATTTCCGTCGTTTTGGGGCTGAAATTTGGCGCCATTCGATGCAGGTTGCTTTTCTTGCCAGTGAGTTAAGCGATGAAGATCAAGATACGGCTTTTTTATTGGGCTTATTACACGATGTCGGCAAGTTGGCCATTTTTAAAATGCTTCTCGATGCATTTGTACAGGCAGAGCCGGGAGAACAGCCTAATTCTGGATTATTTAGACAAGTGATGACGACGAAATCGTTAACCTTGAGTTCATTGCTTGCTAAGTATTGGCAGTTACCCAATACCTTTGAAACAGAATTAGACAAGCTCGCCAGTGTAAACTCGCGCCCGCAAGCGGGGCTCGCCGCTGTGGTGTGGCGGGCGAATGTGATTAGCGAGATTTCTATGCTGCATCAAGCAGGGCAATTGTCCCCTGAGATACTGGCGAATTTACTGCAGCAAGTTAACTTAGATCAAACTCAATTTGATGGCTTACATCAAAAACTGACGCAGTTTTGATTGGGCAATTTAATACGTTTGGTATAAGAAATCAGGACAATAAAAAACGCGCTATGAAGCGCGTTTTTTATAAAGCGATAATTTTATAAACCTTAGTATCGTTATTGCAGTAGTGATATATCTGCTACGTGCAGGAACTGCTCGCGTAGATTATTCAACAATGCTAAACGATTGTTTTTCAAAGCTTCATCATCCGCCATAACCATTACATCTTCGAAGAACTGATCCACGCTTTCACGTAGGGCAGCTAACAAAGTTAAGGCCTGTTGGTAATCTGCATTGGCAAACAAAGGTGCCAACTGTGGTTGCAGCTCGTTCAACTTGGCCGCCAATGCTTGCTCTGCGGCTTCGGTCAACAAACTTGCATTGATGGTTGTTGGTAAAGCGCCTTCAATCTTAGCCAGAATGTTGGATACCCGTTTGTTCGCTGCTGCAAGTGCGCCAGAAGCTTCTAGGCTTCTAAAGTGTGATACCGCATTGATACGACTATCAAAATCAGCTGGGCGTGTTGGGCGACGTGCTAGCACGGCTAAGATCACATCAACACCAATGCCTTTATCTTGATACCAAGCGCGGAAGCGAGCCATTAAGAACTCTAACACTTCGTCGCTTGCATTGGCGTTGCTTAAGTTAGTACCGTGGAGCTCCTGAGCTTTAGCAATCAGCGTTACTAAGTCCAGTGGCAGTTTGTTCTCTACGATAATACGCAGCACACCAATGGCGGCACGGCGTAGGGCAAAGGGATCGGCTGCGCCTTTTGGTGCTTGGCCAATACCAAAGATACCGACTAAAGTATCGAGCTTATCTGCTAATGCGACTGCGCAAGATACGCCAGCACTAGGCACTGTATCGCCAGAGAACTTAGGCTTGTATTGCTCTTCCATTGCAACCGCAACGGCTTCGGTTTCACCATCGAGGCGGGCGTAGTGCATGCCCATAGTGCCTTGAGTGTCGGTAAACTCCATCACCATATTGGTCATCAAATCGGTTTTAGATAACAAACCTGCACGGGCTGCATCAACCGCATTCGCGCCAGTTTGTCCGGCAATAAAGGCGGCTAGGGCAGAAATACGATTCACTTTGTCTTTTAAGGTACCGAGCTGCTGTTGGAACAGGACGGTTTCTAGGCTAGGTAAACGCGATTCCAGCGTGTGTTTTTTATCGGTATTAAAAAAGAACTCGGCGTCGGCAAGACGTGGGCGAACGACTTTCTCGTTACCTGAGATAATTTGCGCGGGATCTTTAGATTCTATATTGGCCACAAAGATAAAGTTTGGCAGTAACTTGCCTGCATTATCAAAGACTGGGAAGTATTTTTGGTCGCCTTTCATGGTATAGACCAAAGCTTCAGACGGTACACTTAAGAATTTTTCTTCGAAGCTAGCGGTCAATACCACAGGCCATTCAACCAAAGAGGTGACCTCTTCAAGCAGGCTATCTTCGATATCGGCTGTGCCACCAATCTTAGCGGCAGCTTTTTCGGCATCGGCTTTAATTAACGCTTTACGGCTTTCGTAATCGGCGATGACTTTGCCTTTTTCTTTTAGGTCGGCAAGGTAGTGATCTGCATGGGCTAATTCAAACTGCTTGAGTCCCATAAAGCGGTGACCGCGAACAGTGCGTGCCGATTTGATACCCAGCAATTCACCTTCAATCAACTCACTGCCTAACAACATAGTCGCGGTGTGCACAGGGCGAATAAATTGGGTTTTATTATTGCCCCAGCGCATTGGCTTAGGAATGGGCAATTTATCGAGTGCACGTTGAGCCATAGCAGCGATCAAACTTTTGGTTTCGACGCCTTCAACTTTGGCGTTATGGACTAACCATTCGCCTTTATCTGTAACTAAACGTTCGGCTTGTTCAACAGTAATACCATTACCACGTGCCCAACCTTCAGCGGCTTTCGTCGGTTTGCCTTCAGCATCAAATGCTGAACTCACGGCGGGGCCGCGTTTTTCAACCACTTTGTCAGCTTGTGCAAGGGCAAGTTCAGTGACGTTAATTGCCAGACGACGTGGCGCTGCGTACCAAACGGCTGAGCTGAACGCTAAATCGGCTTTGGTGAGTTCTTCAGTAAAGTTAGCTAAAAAGGATTCAGCCAGTTTACGTAGTGACTTAGGTGGTAATTCTTCCGTGCCTAACTCTATGAGTAAGTTTTCAAAATTCATGTTTTTACCTCTACTTACACATTGGGAAGCCAAGCGCTTCGCGTGCCTGATAATAAGATTCAGCGACCGCTTTCGCCATAGTACGAACGCGTAAGATGTAGCGTTGGCGCTCGGTAACTGAAATGGCATGGCGGGCATCGAGCAGGTTGAAGGCGTGTGAGGCTTTCATCACTTGCTCGTATGCGGGCAGAGGTAAAGGTTTTTCTAGCGACAATAAATGCTGACACATTTTTTCGCACTGATCGAACAGGGTGAACATAAAGTCCACATCGGCGTGCTCGAAGTTATAGGTCGATTGCTCGACTTCATTTTGATGGAACACATCACCATAGGTGATGCGGCCCAGTGGACCATCGGTCCATACGAGATCATAAACACTATCTACGCCTTGGATATACATGGCCAGACGCTCTAGGCCATAGGTGATTTCACCTGTGACTGGGCTGCATTCGATGCCGCCAACCTGTTGGAAGTACGTAAACTGAGTCACTTCCATACCATTAAGCCAAACTTCCCAGCCTAAGCCCCAAGCACCTAGTGTTGGTGATTCCCAGTTATCTTCCACAAAGCGGATATCGTGGATTTGAGTATCAATACCCAGTGCTTGCAGTGAGCCTAAATACAGCTCTTGAATATTGTCAGGAGAAGGCTTCAACACGACTTGGAATTGGTAGTAGTGCTGCAGACGGTTAGGGTTTTCACCGTAACGACCATCCGTAGGGCGGCGCGATGGCTGCACATAGGCACTGCTCATAGGTTCAGGCCCTAAAGAACGTAGGAAAGTTTGTGGGTGGAATGTACCCGCGCCGACTTCCATATCTAAAGGTTGAACAATTGCACAGCCTTGCTGTGCCCAATATTCCTGCAGGGTGAGAATGAAACCCTGAAATGTTTTTACGTCGTGTTTTGTCGTCATGTCTACTTGTCTACTGCCGTCAGCCTGAATAGAAAATGGGTTCGATTATACCTTGTAGATATCTGCTTATGTAGGTTATTTTTTACCTTCTTAATTAAAACAATAAGGTTATATACCATGGAAGAGATCCGCTGTGGCTGGGTAAGTGATGATCCCTTGTATCGTGAGTATCACGACAAAGTGTGGGGGCGACCTGTTTATGATCCAAAGGAGCTGTTTGCTAAGTTGTGTTTAGATGGTCAACAGGCCGGATTATCTTGGATAACTATCCTGAAGAAGCAACAAAATTATGAACAGGCCTTTGCTAATTTTGAACCTGAGATTATTGCGACTTTTGATGAGGCGAAAGTGGAGGAGCTCATGTTGAATCCCGGTATAGTGCGCAACCGCTTGAAGGTGAATTCTATCATCAAGAATGCCAAAGGTTATTTAGCCTATACTGCCGATGGGAAGGATTTCTCTGCATTTTTATGGAGTTTTGTGGGCGGTAAACCCATAGTTAATCAGATTAGGGCAATGTCGCAGGTTTCGGCACAAACACCAGAATCTGAAGCCATGTCAAAAGCGTTGAAGAAACTCGGATTCAATTTTGTCGGCCCAACCATTTGTTATGCCTTTATGCAGGCGGTGGGTATGGTGAACGATCATCTTGTCGAGTGTGTTGCTTATCAGGCCTGTGTCGATTCCTGTGCTGAGCATAGCCACTAGAATCATTAATCGTTGGGCTGACTGATATTAAAGAAAACTCTTGTAGAGTATCCAAATACAAAAAAGCATGTTCCACGTGGAACATGCTTTTTGAGCTTCGCTGGAACTCATCTTGTTAAACTTAAACGGTCTCAACAGGAAAGCTATTCTCCTAGACTTGAAAGTTGCCCTTAGAGTTTCTCAAAGAAAAACGGCTTACGCTGTTCTTTATCCCCATTAAGTTCCTTCATAGTCTCTGCATCAAATAACTTACCATTGACCATAGTATGAGTGACTCTGTCGGTGACGCGAATGTCGGCTAATGGATCACCATCAATAACGATCAAGTCTGCGAGCTTACCTTCTTTGATAGAACCGAGTTGCTGCTCCATGCTAAAGGTCGTCGCTGGATTAATGGTGGCCGTTTTCAACACTTCCATATTGCTCATGCCGCCTTGGGCAAACATCCACATTTCCCAATGTGCCGCTAAACCTTCACGTTGACCGTGGGCGCCAATATTTGGGTGAACCCCTAACTTATTGAGCTCGTTAGCAACCTTAGCAACATTGAAATGATTGTAGTGGCTCTCTGGTGCATGGGGGCGTCGCATTGATCTTGCTTGTAAAATATCGGCTGGCACATACATGGATAGGCGTGGATGTGCCCACACATCGGTTTTATCATACCAGTAGTTTTCACCAGAAATACCACCATAGGCAACCACTAAGGTTGGCGTGTAACCAACTTGAGTCTGGCTCCAAAACTGTTTGATATCGTTATAGATTGAACCAACGGGGAGTGAGTGCTCAATCGTAGTATGTCCATCGGCGACCATGCTTAAATTATGTTGCAGCAAGCTGCCACCTTCAGGCACGACCATCATTTCGAGTTCACGTGCTGCGGCTATGACTTGCTGTCTCTGATTGCGGCGCGGTTGGTTATAGCTTTTTACGCTAAAGGCTCCAACTTTTTTCAGGCGTTCAAGATGGAATTTGGCATCATCTAGTGAGTCTATGTGCGATGTGTAGCCAGGCGCATTGGCACCATAAAGTATGGTGCCGGTGGAGAATATTCGTGGGCCAACAATATTACCTGCTTTTTGTTGCTCAGATGCGGCAAAGATTTCTGTGGTGTCATTCGATGGATCGTGAATCGTAGTCACGCCTAAAGATAATCCAGAGTAGAGCGCCCAGTTCTGTTGTGGCACGATTTCATCATCCGCTTGCGGTCCATGGGCGTGGGCATCGAATAGTCCTGGCATAATGGATTTGCCTTTGATGTCGATGATCTGCGCATCCTTAGGAATCGCAACATTGGCATCGCCTACGGCGACAATATGATTGTCTTTGACTATGACCACACCATTATCAATCACTTGGTCATTTTCCATCGTAATCACTTTACCACCGACAAACGCGATTGTTCCACGTGGAACATCGGCCTTTTCGGTAAAGCCTAAATCGATAATGCTTGGTTGTGCCTTTTCATCTTTGTTGCGATATTGAGTGTCAACCTTGGCTTGGTACAACTCGGGGCCAAGAGTCCAATATAGTTGGTCGCTTTTACTGTTCCAACTGATACTTTCACCCGCACGGGCACTCAATTGGCTTACGGGTAGATTGCTGGCATTGGGGCCAATCTCAACTGTCTCGCTGTGTTTAGCAAAAGGTGTTACCCAAACCTTGAATCGTTCAGCAAAGGCGAGTTGCTCACCATCGGGTGAAACCCTAAATTCAGTTGCATGTTTGCTGCTGTAATGAACCCGTTTATCGAAGCCGTCTAAGTTGATGGATGATAACTGCGGCGTTTCATCTTCGCTGCTATTCATAAAAAAGACGCGATCGGCATTAGCACCGAATTGAGCTTGATAGCCATCGGCACTGATCTTGCTATTTTGTTTACCTTTAATATCGACTTTATATAGCCCAGGTTCCTGCGACCAAGTTCTTGGTGTGAGGTTACCGCCTTGAGTTTTACGATACACTACGAGTTCACCATTGGGTGAAAAGGTGGGTTCGACATACTTTCCTGGCTCAGATGTTAGCTGCTTAGGTTTGCTACCTTTGGCGCTGATCACTTGCACTGTGCCTTGGTCTTGGTCATTCCAAGTGGTGAAAACAATATTTTTACCATCGCGCGACCATTGGGGATAAAGTTCTGCAATATTTTTGTCTAGCTCAGTCAAGCGTGACATTCTGCCATCGGGTAAGGATTTTAACCAAATTTTACCCAGTGCTTCGAAGGCGACTTTGCTACCATCCGGTGAGACCTGCGCCATACGTAGCATTTTTACATCGAAAACGTCTTTATCGATATCTTGCTTAAAGCGCACCGAGGGCTGTACGGCTAACTCAGTTTTTACACTAAAGGGGATATCTGTGAGTGTTTTATTGGCAACATTCAGACGATTAATTTTTCCCTTAGCCCAGAAGAAAATATCCTTGTTATCTTGTGTCCATGCCATTGTTGGATAGACGCCATGAATGGCCCAAGTCTCCTGCATATCACGGTCAAGTTCGCCAAACAGCTTAGTTGTTTCTCCCGACTTAAGGTCGAGTAGGTAGAGTGATGACTGGAAATCATCGCGCTTAATATAGGCGAGCTTAGTACCGTCTGGGCTCGGCGTTGGCCGAATCGCTCCACCCGTGCCTTCGATTAATACCTCAATCTCACCAGTTTGAGTATCGTAGCGTTTTATTTTGTAGATACCGTTGACCGAATCCTTTGAGTAATGGAATGTTTTACCCGGCGTGTCATCCTGACTAAAGTAGATATAGCGACCATCGGGTGAATACGCGGGTTCACCTAAATCTTTCTCATCATTAGGACGTTCGGTTAGTTTGACGCCTTCACCACCCGCAACGTGGTATAGCCACACTTCGCCCGCACCCAAACTACGACTGGCGGTAAAGTGCTTACGGGCAACCAAATACTGGGAGTCTGGGCTCCAAGCTGGACTGTTTAGTAGCCTGAAGGTTTCTTGGGTGACTGTTCTTGGGTTGTTGCCATCAGCATCCATAATCCAAATGTTATCACCACCATCACCATCGGACGTAAAAGCAATGTGCTTGCCATCAGGGCTATAGACGGGCTGCATCTGCCAAGCTATGCCTTGGGCTAATGGCTTAGCTTCACCGCCTGTTACTGGAATTTGGTAGATGTCACCGAGTAAGTCGAAGACGATATACTTGCCATCTGGACTGACACTTAAGTTCATCCAAGTGCCTTCATTAACATCAACTTTGACTTGCACTAAGGGAGCATTCGCTGGAGCGTTAACATTCCAAGTCGATTCTTTCGTTTCTGTGGCGTTAACTGCAAGGGTATTCATCCCAAGAGTGAGGGCAATATAAAGCGGGGTAAGTTTAGAGTTCAACATGTCACTTCCTGTTATCGTTCTTATGGGCTACATGAGCGGTATTAATCACAAGATAAAGTTTTGTTAATACTTGGTGTAGTTATCGCATAAATAGATAGGAAGGAAAACGTAAATACTGTTTCAATTGATGTTCGAGCTAGAAAGCTGATATTTATATTAGGATTGGGACAACAGAAATAGAACCAAGTTATTTGGTTCTATTTATAGAGGAATATGGATAACTAGCTGAGATAAGTGATTGGATTAGCGAGGAAAGAAAATTGCTATCTCATCACCTAGGTGGATCATGGCATCATTTAATACCCTGCATGTAACACCTCCTCGCCAATCTGGGGTGAGTGCGGCTTCTAAACCGACATGTGCAATTTCCATTTTTTTACAGGGATCGGTCTCACCTGTAATTTCAAGTAGTAACTCACCAATTTGTAAATGTTTACCAACATCTGCACTGCTAAATACCAGACCATCAACGAGCAGATTTACTCTGCGAGTCGTCCAAGGCAATTCTGCCTCAATAGCACGACAGGCTTGTTGCCATTGTAGTTTGGAAAGCACAGTGACTTGGCGTTTGCCAGGACGACCAAATACATCTTTCTCTACACCATTTAACTGGGTGACATTGGCACAGAGAACCTCATTCATTGGGCCGCGCTTTACAGTTTTATAGGCAATTGCCAGCAGTTTTGGCATAGTTCCTCACATCCTTTTTAATGATTAAGTCGCTAAAACGATACGACTTAAAGTCCTTTTTTGATCAAATATTGGTATGGCGTCTGAGCCGTTTCGCTGGCGATAAGCGTGTGATCCATAAACTCACAGAAGCTTGGAATATCGCGTGTCGTTGCAGGGTCATCGGCAATGATCAGCAGTGTCTCGCCTGCAGCCATTTGTCTTACCGTTTTACGCACCATCATTACAGGTTCAGGGCAACGTAAGCCAAGTGCATCGAGTCTATGCTGTGCGGTTGAGAAAGCGTCGTTCATATTACCTCTACTGAACGGTTAAGCAGAATTAGCTAATGTTACTCCAGCCCCCATGATAAACCAAGTTGGCGGTCGCAATTTGTGATGTGGTTTGATTGGTGTGCTTTTTGTCGTTAGCAAGGCTAGAGATAAAATGTTCCACGTGGAACAAACTTATGGCTTATGGTAATTAACATTACTCAACGGCTTTATCTGCAGCGCTTTGAGATTGAGAGATTGGATGGATAACAGCTGTACTATTCTCTGGTGCTAAATCATTTGCAGCTGCCATAGTTTGTTGCTGCAATTTGGACGCCCGTTTGTAGCTATACATTTTTTGATCGGCTTTATGAATTAAGCTATTGGCTTCTTCATATTCATAGGGGCCAGTATCTGTAATGCCAAAGCTTAAGGAAATATTGTTTAGACTGAGTTTTATTTTTTGATTAAACCGAGTTATGAAATTCTCTCGAGCTTGTTCCTCACGACAGTTAGGCATGATGATACAGAATTCATCTCCACCATATCGAAAGCAATGATCTTCAGCACGAGTGGTTTCTTTAATCGCTTTTGCGACGGCACAAAGTACTTCATCACCTGATCTATGGCCTTGAGTGTCATTAAATAATTTAAAATCATCTACATCTAAGTAGATGACACATACGGGCTCGGCGCGTCTTTGGGCTGCTCTGAGTATGCGAGTTGCGGTTTCTTGTAAGTGCCTTACGTTGAGTAAACCTGTTAAGGGATCGGTTTGCGAGAGTTCTTCTAACTGCTGTGTTCGCTCTTTGACTTTGCTTTCCATGCTTTGGGCATATTTTTCGGCTTTATCCTTAGCGTTCTCAATCTCGGAGACTAAGCTGCGAATATAAGTATCGAATACTAGTGTGACATCAAACAGCACGAGTTTATCAATTGCGGCTCGAATACGTTCGGCTTGACGTACATCTTGTACTGAACTGTTGATCACTGCATAGATCAACTCCTTGAGTGTGTGTACTGCAGACAGGTAAAGTTTGGGCTCAACACCTATACGTTTATGGACTAAACCAATCCGCAGGCGATTGTTTACGTACTCAAGATCATAAACACCATTAAATAAATCAAGCACATATCTTCTCTGTGCGGTACGTAGGCGGGCAAGGGTGTCTGAGTCTCCAATCAAGAGCGCAATTTCTGACACACTGGTTTGTAAGCCGTAAAAGTCATCGACAATTTTATCGATGTTTTCTTCAATGATGGGCTTAAAGGATTGCAGGGCCTTTACGTCTGCCCCTGTAAAAGAGAAGAGCGCCTTACGAGACTCGATCTCCAGCTCAGTGATCCGCATTTGTTCGAAAAGGGTCTGTTCCGTTTGTAGCATCTGGCATTCCTCTGGTAAAACAACGAATTGCATCCTTGCACTACAATGCCTAGATTTGGCTGATGATTGCTTGCCTGTTGTCGTCCACAATAGCCAGTAATGCCCTTGTAGTTAAGTCGATAACGGACTGATTTTCAAATGAACAGCAGAAAAAATGAGAAATATTAATATTTACGATGGCAGAAGATTTGGCATAAAAAAGCCGGAACAAGTTCCGGCTTTGATGATTATTTGATTAACGAATTAAACGCGTTCGAACACGGTGGCGATACCTTGGCCTAAACCTATACACATGGTCGCTAAACCTAAGGTCGCGTCTTTGTCTTCCATCAAGTTGATCAGCGTCGTAGAGATACGTGCACCTGAACAACCCAGTGGGTGACCTAGTGCAATCGCGCCGCCGTTGAGGTTGATTTTGTCGTCAACCACATCCGCTAAGCCTAAATCTTTTACACAAGGTAAAGACTGAGCTGCAAACGCTTCGTTCAGTTCAATCACATCTAAATCGGCAACTGTGATACCAGCACGAGCCAGCGCTTTTTGCGTGGCTGGCACTGGGCCGTAACCCATGATAGCCGCATCACAACCCGCAACCGCCATAGAGCGAATGCGTGCACGAATTGGTAAGCCAAGTGCGCGCGCTTTAGATTCTTCCATGATCAACATGGCTGAAGCGCCATCAGACAGTGCAGAAGAAGTACCCGCAGTGACAGTACCGTTTACTGGATCAAATACGGGACGCAGTGCAGCCAGAGATTCCATTGTGGTTTCTGGGCGGATCACTTCGTCTTGCAGTACTTTAATTAAGGCACCGTTAGCATCGTGACCTTCAATGCCATAGATTTCCTTGGCAAAACGGCCTTCAATCGTCGCAGCATAAGCACGTTGATGAGAACGTACTGCAAAAGCATCTTGCTGTTCACGGGTAATACCGTGCAGTTTACCCAGCATTTCAGCAGTTAACCCCATCATGCCAGAGGCTTTTGCCACGTTGTTAGCAAGACCAGGGTGGAAGTCGACACCATGGCTCATCGGCACGTGGCCCATGTGTTCTACGCCACCAATAATAAAGGTGTCGCCCATGCCAGTCATAATCGCCCGCGCAGCTTGATGGATAGCATCCATTGACGAACCACATAGGCGGTTAACCGTCACAGCGCCAGCGGTCTTTGGAATGCCGGCTAATAGTGAAGCATTACGGGCAATGTTGAAGCCTTGCTCTAGGGTTTGTTGCACACAACCCCAAATCACGTCTTCAATTAGGTTTGGGTCGAGTTGCGGATTACGCAGCAACAGACCTTTCATCAATTCGGCAGACAGAGTTTCTGCACGTACATTACGAAATACGCCAGCCTTTGAGCGGCCCATCGGAGTACGGATGCAGTCTACGATAACAGCTTGTTTCATGATTAAATTCCTTTCCCGCTAATTAGGCTTGGTAGTAGCTACCGTTATTGGCTGCTAATGTACGCATCGCATCTGTGACTTGATACAGACCGCCCAAGTGAGCATATTTGTCTGCTAAGGCCACAAAGTTTGCGACACCCATGGTATCCAAGTAACGGAACACGCCGCCTCTGAATGGTGGGAAACCTAAGCCATAAACCAGGCCCATATCCGCTTCGGCAGGTGATGCGACAATACCTTCTTCTAAACAGCGCACGGTTTCGATGATCATAGGGATCATAGTACGGGCAATAATGTCATCGGCTTCAAAGGCTTTTAAGTCGCCAAAGGCAGCTTTCAATAGGCCGTAGCTCGTAGGATCGACATCTTTCTTCGGTTTGCCACGGCTATCGACTGAATAGACATAGAAACCTTTGCCATTTTTCTGGCCAAGGCGCTTGTTCTCAAACATCACATCAATCGCATCAGTGCCTGATTTACCCATTCGATCAGGGAAACCTTCAGCCATAACGGCTTGGGCGTGATGACCTGTGTCTAAACCCACTACGTCGAGCAGGTAAGCAGGGCCCATTGGCCAACCGAATTGTTTTTCCATCACTTTGTCGATTGCAGCAAAGTCGCCACCTTCGGCAAGTAAGCCGTTAAAGCCTGCAAAGTAAGGGAAGAGTACGCGGTTAACGAAGAAGCCTGGGCAATCGTTAACCACGATTGGGGTCTTGCCCATTTTGCTGGCGTAAGCCACAACAGAGGCGATGGTTTCTTCAGAGCTGTGCTCACCACGGATAACTTCGACCAACGGCATTTTGTGCACTGGGTTGAAGAAATGCATACCGCAGAAACGCTCAGGTTTCTTCATGCTCTTAGCGAGCAAGTTGATTGAAATCGTTGAGGTGTTTGACGCGATAATTGCATCTTCACTCACATAGCCTTCAA
Organism: Shewanella sp. SM32; assembly: GCF_025654235.1. Lineage (NCBI taxonomy): Bacteria > Pseudomonadati > Pseudomonadota > Gammaproteobacteria > Alteromonadales > Shewanellaceae > Shewanella > Shewanella sp. SM32. The sequence continues at coordinate 70,330 of NZ_JAKKRO010000016.1, forward strand.
CTTCGGCTAAAACCTGTGCTTTAATTTTTGGATGTTCAACAACGGCTTCAACGACGACATCACTGTGTTTGATCGCAGCATAATCTAATGAAGGCGTGATGTTGTTCAGCACTTTGGCCATTTTTTCTGGCGTTGAACGACCACGAGCAACTTGGGCAGACAGCAGTTTGGCGGCTTCATTGAGGCCTAAATCTAATGCTGGCTGGGCAATGTCTTTCATGACAATCGGTGTGCCTTTGCTGGCGCTTTGGTAGGCGATACCGCCGCCCATAATGCCAGCACCTAATACGGCAGCGTTTTTCACTTCTTTGGCTAATTTACCCGCTTTTTTCGCTTTGCCTTTAACGAATTGATCATTAAGGAAGATACCGATAAGCGCTTTAGCAACGTCAGTTTTAGCCAGTTTGATAAAGGCTTGATGCTCGATTTGCAGTGCTTCGGTGCGGCCTTTAGTCGATGCTTGCTCAATCACGCTTACTGCGGCCATTGGTGCAGGGTAGTGTTTACCCGCAACCGCAAACACCATGCCTTTGGCTGTGGTGAATGACATCATAGCTTCAAGTTTTGGCAGTGTTAGTGCAGACAGCTTGCGGTTACGACGCGCTTGCCAATCCAACTTTTCAGCAACAGCATCTTTGAGCATTTGAATCGCAGCCGCTTCTAATGCTTCTGGCGCAACCACAGCATCCACAGCACCGACTTTCAGTGCATCTTCAGCGCGTTGGTCGTTACCTGTGGTGATCCATTCAAGTGCGTTATCTGCACCAATCACACGTGGCAGACGAACTGTGCCGCCAAAGCCTGGGATGATGCCGAGTTTAGTTTCAGGTAAACCGATTTTGGCTGTGGTATCTGCGATACGAAAATCCGTTGCCAGAATGGTTTCACAGCCGCCACCTAAGGCAAAGCCTTTGATTGCAGATGCTGTTGGGAAAGGTAAGTCTTCGAGTTTGTTGAAGACAGCGTTGGCTTGTTCAACCCAAGAGAGCAGTACGGCGTCATCTTGTGCGAATAGGCCTAAAAATTCGGTAATGTCGGCACCCACAATAAAGGTATCTTTACTTGAGGTCAGCACTAACGCTTTGATATTGGAATTTTGCTTGATGCTGTCTAATGCGGCATCGAGCGAAGCGAGGGTTTCTCTGTCGAATTTGTTCACCGAACCGGGTGCGTTAAAGCACAGCTTGGCAATATTATCCTCGAGTAACTCAACTTGAATTGTAGGACTTTGGTAGATCATTGCTTGCTTCCTTTTGGCTTAAAAGTGATACCCACCATTATGTGTTGGTGCTAGTACGACTCTCTATCTCACAGCAGCTTCGGCCATCATTTGACCAGTTGTATGCCAGTGTGCTTCGAAATTCGATAAATTACAACACCCAATTTAAACGACTGTTTAATTTCTTGTCGGCTAGAGTGATTTTTCACCTTTGTGATACACTGCACAGAGTGTAGAACACCTAGGGTGCGTTAAATCACTTTGCGAATAAATAGGTCTTTGTGGCTGTTTTCCTTAGACGTTTAAACGCTGCAGCCATGCTAGGGTTGAATAGAATTATTAAAAATAATCATGATGTTATCGCTTTAATGTTCTTTATTGAGCAGCCATGTATTTTAGATTGAGTGACAGTTTAACGTTTTGATTGAATCTGTTGTTCATAATCAGATTAAGATTATGTGGGCAAATTTGGCTCATAATATTAACTTTTATTCATTGCAGGAGATGACAAATGGATCAGTTGGCTCATCACTATCGTGCCCATATTGCCGAGTTAAACCGCCGAGTCGCAGAGATTTTGTCTCGAGAAGCCTTGTCTGGTTTAGTGATCCATTCGGGTCAGCCGCATCGGATGTTTTTGGATGATATCAATTATCCCTTTAAAGCAAACCCGCACTTCAAGGCATGGTTGCCAGTGTTGGATAATCCGAATTGCTGGTTAGTCGTCAATGGTCGCGATAAGCCGCAGCTGATTTTTTATCGTCCTGTGGATTTTTGGCACAAAGTATCCGATGTGCCGGATATGTTCTGGACCGAGCATTTTGATATTAAGCTGTTAACTAAGGCCGATAAGGTCGCTGAACTGTTGCCCAAAGACACTGTTAATTGGGCTTATTTGGGCGAGCATTTAGATGTAGCCGAAGTGCTGGGTTTTACCAGTCGCAATCCTGATGCTGTGATGAGCTATTTGCATTACCACAGAACCACTAAAACTGAATATGAGCTGGAATGTATGCGCCGCGCCAACCAAATTGCGGTGCAGGGACATTTGGCTGCTAAAAATGCGTTTTATAACGGTGCGAGTGAGTTCGAGATCCAACAGCATTATTTATCTGCCGTGGGCCAGAGCGAAAATGAAGTGCCCTACGGCAATATTATCGCTCTTAATCAAAATGCGGCGATTTTGCATTACACCGCGCTTGAGCATCAAAGCCCTGCGAAACGTTTGTCTTTTCTTATTGATGCGGGCGCGAGTTACTTTGGCTATGCGTCTGATATCACTAGAACCTATGCATTTGAGAAGAATCGTTTCGATGAGTTGATCGCTGCGATGAATAAGGCGCAGCTGGAGCTTATCGACATGATGCGCCCTGGCGTTCGTTATCCTGATTTACACTTAGCGACTCACGCTAAAGTCGCGCAAATGCTATTGGATTTTGATTTAGCCACGGGTGATGCCCAAGGTTTGGTTGATCAAGGCATTACCAGTGCTTTCTTCCCCCATGGTTTAGGCCACATGTTAGGTTTACAAGTACATGATGTGGGTGGCTTCTCCCACGATGAGCGCGGTACCCATATCGCGGCACCCGAGGCCCATCCATTCCTACGTTGCACCCGCATTTTAGCGCCAAACCAAGTGCTGACCATGGAACCTGGATTATACATCATAGATACTTTGCTCAATGAGCTTAAACAAGATAGTCGTGGCCAACAGATTAACTGGCAAACGATTGATGAGTTAAGGCCTTTTGGCGGTATTCGTATCGAAGATAACGTCATAGTGCATCAAGATAGAAACGAGAATATGACCCGTGAGCTCGGCTTAGCCGATTGATGTTTGAAAATAGATTAGGGCGAATTCGTGCTCGAAAGTTATAACGTTCCCTGTGATGAAATCGTCATTGAAGAAGAGATAAAGCATAGTCGCTTTATCTCTTTTCTCTTTCATTGCGATAGTGTCGATAAATTAAAGTTAGTACTTACTGACATCAAGCGTGACTATCCCGGCGCAAGCCACTATTGCTCAGCTTTTGTTGCTGGCGCACCGGATGATAGCGTCTTGATTGGTTCGAGTGATGACGGTGAGCCTGCTGGCAGTGCAGGTCGCCCTATGTTAGCTGTGTTGCAAGGGGCACATATTGGCGAAGTTGGCGCCGTTGTCGTGCGTTACTATGGCGGTACTAAGTTAGGCGTAGGTGGACTCGTTCGGGCTTATACGTCGGGCTTAAGGCAAGGCTTGATTCAATTACCGACGCGACTCAAACAGTTACGGTATCCCGCCAAGTTGCATTGTGATTATGCGCAGCTGCGCGATGTCGAGCATCTATTACAGCAAGTGGATGCCGTGATCATCGATAAGCAATTTGCCGCAGCGGTCGATATTGTGTTTGAGATAGGGCGAGAGCAACAGGTATGGCTTTGTGAGTCGCTGGCGACACTGAGTCAAGGAAGTTTGAGGCCCGAGTTTGATCTGTGATGCCTGCGTAAATTATGCCAAAATAGCCCAAATGCTGAAAATACCTTTACAGCCAATGGAATAATTGAACTCGCGTAATGCAATATAAAACCATAATTAGAATCATAGGCCTGCTGATTGGTTTATTTTCAATCACTATGCTGCCACCAGCACTGATCGCTGTTTGGTATAACGATGGCGGCGGCACGGCGTTTATGCAGGCATTTTTTGTTAGCCTATTTATTGGTTTTTGGCTCTGGTATCCGAACCGCCACTGCAAAGAAGAATTGCGTACGCGAGAGGGCTTCCTGATTGTCGTGCTGTTCTGGACTGTACTGGGTTCTATTGGTGCCTTGCCGTTTATCTTTTCGAGTCAGCCAGACTTAAGCTGGACAGACAGCTTCTTTGAATCTTTTTCTGCGTTAACCACCACCGGAGCCACTGTCATTGTCGGGCTCGATTTTTTACCTAAGGCCATTTTGTTTTACCGCCATATGCTGCAATGGCTTGGCGGCATGGGGATTATTGTGCTCGCTGTGGCTATTTTACCTGTGCTCGGAGTGGGAGGAATGCAGCTTTATCGCGCAGAAATTCCGGGGCCAGTGAAAGACAGTAAGATGACCCCGCGGATAGCCGAAACCGCTAAAGCACTGTGGTATATCTATTTACTGCTAACGATTTCCTGCGCGACGGCTTATTGGTGGGCGGGCATGAGTATTTTTGACGCCATTTGTCATTCATTTTCGACCATAGCCATCGGAGGTTTTTCGACCCACGATGCCAGTATGGGCTATTTCGATAGTCCTACTATTAATCTTATTTGTGTGTTCTTTTTAATTGTTTCTGCGGTTAACTTTAGCGTGCATTTTGCGGCATTCTCACGACGTGGGATTAACGTTAGAGTCTATTTTAAAGATGCTGAATTTAAGATGCTGGTGGCGATTCAACTTATTCTCACAGCGATTTGTTTCTTCACGCTTTATCGTTCTGGTATTTATGATTCGCCAGAAGAAACCTTAGATCATGCTTTATTTCAGGCTGTCTCAGTTGCCACTACGGCTGGATTTGGCACTGATAGCTTCCATCTGTGGCCATTATTTTTACCCATACTATTAATGTTTTCGAGTTTTATCGGTGGTTGTGGTGGCTCAACTGCGGGTGGGATTAAGGTCATTCGAGTAATTTTACTGCTGCTACAGGGTTCACGTGAATTGAAACGACTTGTTCACCCTAAGGCAATGTTTTCGATTAGGATTGGCTCTAAAGCCTTACCCGACCGTGTGGTTGATGCTGTTTGGGGATTCTTTTCTGCCTATGCGCTGGTGTTTGTGATTTGTATGCTTGCACTCATGGCGATGGGATTAGATGATATTACGGCTTTTAGTGCTACGGCGGCATGCTTAAACAACTTAGGCCCAGGTTTAGGTGAGGTAGCGAGCAATTATGCCAGTATTGGTGATGGAGCCAAGTGGGTATTGGTCGTGGCTATGCTGTTTGGTCGCCTCGAAGTATTTACCTTACTGATTTTGTTTACGCCAACTTTTTGGAAGAATTAATCATGCAGACGTTAATAATCTATTCGACGATAGATGGCCAAACATTGGCAATTTGCCAAAAAATGAAGTCGATTTCTGAACAGGCGGGAGAGCAGGTTTCGCTCGCCACATTAGAGCAGGCGGAAGCGTTGAGCTTAGTGGATTTTGATAAAGTGCTGATTGGTGCCAGTATTCGCTATGGTAAGCATAGACCAGAGCTTTATCAGTATGTGAATCGCCACCATGCTGTGCTAGATACTAAGATTAATGGTTTTTTTACCGTTAACGTAGTGGCGCGCAAACCCTTAAAAAATACGCCTGAAACCAATCCTTATATGCAAAAGTTTCTCAAGCTTTCACTGTGGCAACCCCAGCTGTTAGAAGTGTTTGCGGGCAAGATTGATTACCCTAAATACGGTTTCTTCGACCGGACCATGATACGTTTTATCATGTGGTTGACTAAAGGGCCAACGGATATCACTGGCACTTTTGAGTTTACCGATTGGGTAAAAGTCGATGCCTTCGGTCACCGTTTTAGCCAACATTAAAAACCATTAAGCCCTAATCACTTGCAAGAGGTTAGGGCTTAAATTTAGGCTAATTTTGCAGTGTTAGGCCGCGCAGTAGCGGCTATGCAGAATTGAAATCACTTGGGTGACTTGCTCGTTCTTGAGTTTATAGTAAACAATCTGCGAGCTCTTACGGGTATCCACGAGATCTTCTGCGCGTAATACGGCTAAATGCTGGGATAGGGCCGACTGGCTTAATGGCACTGTGGCGTTGAGCTCGGTTACGCTCAACTCTTTGTCTAGTAATAGACATAAAATCATTAGGCGATAAGGGTTCGCTATGGCCTTGAGCCATTTAGCCGCACTTTCCGCATTAGTTACCATTGCATCTACATCTATATCATTTTGCATAAGGTCACTCACTTTATCGCTTTTGATTAGATAATTCTAATTGAACACATGTGTTTACGCAATCATACTGCTCGGCAATGCAGATCTCAATTTTTGCATCTCAGAATATGAGATACGACTGATTTGTGATCCTATCAGAGGTTTATTTAACGTAACCTTGCCACAATGGTGGTATTACTCAGTGGATCGGAAATTGCCTATGACACGCGTCCTCGTACTTTATTTTACCCGTGGTGGCCATACGGCCAAGATTGCCAGTGCAATTGCCGAGCAATTAAGGTTTCGTGACGCTAAGGTTGACCTCATCGATATCAACAGTGCTGCTGCGACTTGTATTAATTGGCCTGATTATGATGTCGTTGCCTTAGGTGCCTGCGTGCTTTATGGCACCTATGATAAGAGCGTATTTCAATTTATTGAGCAGCATGCACAGGCTCTGGGCGCATTGCCAAACAGTTTTTTCTGCGTCAATGTTGTGGCGAGAAATCCTGAAAAACGTATCCCTGCAAATAATAAATATCTGCAAAAGTTCATTGCGTTATCTCCATGGACGCCTGCTGATCTTAAAATTATTGCGGGCAAAGTGGATTATCCTTCATGGCCTTGGTATGACAGATTGGCGATTCAGTTGATTATGAAGATGACTAAAGGCCCAACTGATCCTAAGTCAGTTATCGATTATACCGACTGGGCAGATGTGAAAGTCTATGCTGATCATCTGTTGGAATTAGCTGACGTTACTGCAACTGCTTAATAAAAAAGGCGCTTAACAAGTTAAGCGCCTTTTTAGTATTCAATCTCTACTGAATTAGTACTTCCAGAAACTCGGGTGGAACAACACCGCCACGGTTAAGATTTCTAAACGACCGAGGAGCATGCCGAGTGACAACGCCCATTTAGCGACATCGGGTAGCGTTGAGAAGTTACCTACAGGGCCAATAATCGGGCCTAAACCAGGGCCAACGTTAGTGACTGCCGTAATCGCGCCCGTGAAACTGGTCATAGGATCGAGACCCGTGAGCACTAAAATCACTGACAAGCCTACAATCACCATCACAAACAGCAGTACGAAAGTGATCAGAGAGCGCACGATATCATCACTGATGATGCGGTTGTTGTAACGTTCCCTAAAGATACCGTTTGGATGACATTGCTGTTTCAATTGCTCGCGCATAATGGCCCCAGCAATTTGAAAACGGAAGATCTTAATCCCGCCCGAAGTGGAGCCAGAGCAACTACCGACAAACATTAAAAACAGGAAGGCGATATTGGCAAAGGCGCCCCAAGCACCGTAGTCCGTTAAGCCATAACCTGTAGTGGTGACTACCGATACCACGTTAAAGCTGGATAAACGCAGTGCATCTAGAAGCTCAATGTCGCGGGTTTGCCACAGCCAGAAGCCAATAGAACAAGATACAAAGGTGAGGAAAAATAAGAAGCCTTTGACCTGAGCATCGTTCCAAATCCGTAGATCCCTTTGCTGTATGGTTTGTACAAACATGAGAAGTGGCAAACCACCTGCTGCCATAAAGAAAATCCCAACCCAGTGTGCAGAGTTGGAGAACGCCGCCATTGAGCTATCTGAGGTCGAGTAGCCACCAGTCGAGAGGGTGGTCATTGCATGATTGATGGCCTGAAACCAAGTCATTCCCGCCAGATGATAGGCAACACAGCAGATACTCGTTAGTAAAATATATATAAAAAATAAATACTTAGCCATACTTTGGGTGCGAGGTACTGCTTTATCGCTCCAATCGGATGATTCAGTGCGGAATAGCCGCATCCCGCCGACGTTTAAGAAGGGTAGAATCGCCACCGCCATTACGATAAAACCAATCCCACCTAGCCATTGCAATAAAGAGCGCCAGATTAAGATACTGTGATCCATAGTATCCAACCCTGAGAGTACAGTAGAACCTGTGGTCGTGATGCCGGACATGGTTTCAAAGAAGGCGTCGGTATAACCAATACCGTGATAAAGGGTAAATGGCATGGCCGCGAATAGGCTTACGATCAACCACGTTAGGCTGGTTAGCAGGAACATATCGCGGATATTGAGGTTAATGCTTTTGCTTTGGCCATTGTGTAAACACAGGCTTGAGCTAATGCCTGTGACTAATGCCGACACCATAAAAGAGCCCACAGTTTCCTCACCTTTGTATGCGGCGAGGAGCAGTGGGATCAGCATGAAAGCTGTCAGCATGGACAAAAACAGCCCTAAAATAAACAATAGCGGTCTAAAGTTCAGCATAAGTTGGCTTACTAAGGTTCTTAGAAGAAGAAAGCACTTGGTTGGAAAAGCTTCTCGACTTCGCCGACAAACTTTTTATTCACTAAGAACAAGATCACGTGATCCCCTTGCTCTATCACGGTTTTGTCGTGGGCCATCAGCACTTCATCATTGCGGACAATGGCACCAATCGTTGTCCCCGGTGGCAACTTAATATCACCAATGGCTTTGCCAACGACTTTAGAAGTACTGGCATCTCCGTGGGCAATGGCTTCAATTGCCTCGGCCGCCCCACGACGTAGAGAGTAAACGTTACAGATATCACCCTGACGAATATGAGTTAATAGTGCCGAAATCGTCGCTTGTTGTGGTGAGATAGCAATATCGATGTTGGCTTCTTGCACTATATCCACATAGGCTTCGCGTTGAATAAGCACCATGACCTTTTTCGCGCCCATACGTTTTGCTAGCAGGGCGGACATAATATTGGCTTCGTCGTCATTGGTGACCGCAATAAATACGTCGGTTTGGTCTATGTGTTCTTCGAGCAGTAATTCTTGATCTGAGGCATCACCGCAGAACACTGTGGTATTTTCCAGCTGCTCCGATAAGGCTTCTGCACGTTCTAATTTATGCTCAATCAGTTTGACCGAGTGGGTGCGCTCAAGGCGTTTTGCTAAGCCTAGGCCTATGTTACCGCCACCGGCGATCATAATGTTGCGGTAGGAGTTATCGAGCTTTTGCATTTCGCTCATGACAGCGCGAATATGGCGACTGTCTGCAACGAAGAAGACTTCATCATCGGCTTCGATAATGGTCGTTCCGCGAGGCATAATAGCGCGGCCTTGGCGGAAGATCGCCGCGACCCGGGTATCAATATTGGGCATGTGTTCGCGAAGTGCCGCTAATGCATTCCCCACCAGAGGGCCGCCGTAATAGGCTCGAACAGCCACTAGGCTCAACCGGCCTTCAGCAAATTCAAGTACTTGCAATGCGCCTGGATATTCTACGAGTCGCTGGATGTAAGCGGTTACTAACTGTTCAGGGGCGATTAATTCATCGATCACGAAGCCGCCACGGGGACGACCATCGCTATTTTTGGTTTCACTGTCGATAAAGAGTTTATCGCGCATCGCCAAATAGGGTTCTGAGCGGATACGGGCAATTTTAGTCGGCGTACCAAAGAGGGTATAGGCAATCTGGCAGGCAGCCATATTGCATTCATCACTATTGGTTACGGCGATAAGCATGTCGGCATCTTCTGCGCCCGCTTCTCTGAGCACATCAGGGTGAGCGGCATGGCCCGCTACGACACGAAGGTCATATTTATCTTGCAGGGCGCGTAATCTGGATTTGTCATAATCGACAATGGTGATGTCATTGTTCTCACCCACCAAATTTTCGGCCAAGGTTCCCCCAACTTGACCTGCACCTAATATGATAATTTTCATGGCCTTGCTTACTTCCTAATCAGTCGCTTTCAATAAACGGGCATAATAAAACCCATCCATATTGTCTTGTCCTGGCGTGATTTGCCAACCTATATCCTGTGGCGAATTTTGCTGGGCAAGTGTGTCTAGCTTAGCATCTACCGTTCTATCTAAAAACGCACTGATCTGGTCGCGGTTTTCCTGCGGTAAAATCGAACAAGTGGCATAAAGAAGCGTGCCACCGGGTTTTAGCCACTTCCAGCAATGATCGAGAATTTGCTGTTGTAGTTCAGCCAACTCTTCGATGTCATGGTTTTTTCGCAACCATTTAATATCGGGATGGCGGCGGATCACTCCTGTGGCTGAGCAAGGCGCGTCCAGTAAGATACGATCAAATTGTCCGCCTTGCCACCATGAGTCTATGTTGGCCGCATCACCATGGATAAGCTCCGCTTTTAATGATAAGCGGTCAAGGTTCTGTTGCACACGCTCAAGGCGTTTGGCATCAAAATCAACAGCCACTAATTTGATACTCGGCTCAAGTTCGAGTAAGTGACAACTTTTGCCACCGGGTGCCGCGCAGGCATCGAGTATTAATTCATTCGCTTGCGGGGCTAATAAGGTCGCCGCCCATTGTGCCGCGCCATCTTGCACTGATGCTGCACCTTCATGAAAGTGTGGCAGTGTGGCGACATCCTTTGGATGCACTAGGAGAATGGCATCGGCACTGCTGCCTTCGCTCGCTTCAATGTCGATTTCGGCTAGGGCTGCGAGGTATTCGGCACGGCTCTGGGATAAGCGATTGTTACGCAGCCACATGGGCGGGCGTTCATGGCTTTGTTGAATGATGTCTTGCCACTGCTCGGGATAGGCTTCTTTTAAGCGCTTAATTAACCAAGCGGGTGTGTTATAGCTTAAGGTATCTGATTCTGTGTTTAGCGGCGATAGCTGGCGCTGAATATTGCGCAGTACACCATTAACCACTTTGACCATGCCTTCAAATTTTAATTGGCGACAGGCTTCGGCGGTTTCTGAAATTGCGGCGTGGCTTGGAATACGAGTGAAGTACAGTTGATAGCAACCTACGATCAGGAGCTGGTGGATAATCCTTTGTTTGCCTTTAAGTGGTTTCGCTAGGCATTCACTGATGCGTTTTTCTATTTGCGGCAGAGTGCGCATCACGCCATAGCAGATCTCGGCAAGTAGGGCTTTATCTTTGCCGCTGGCAAGATGTTTTTGTTGATCAGGCAATGCCACTGACAGTGACACGCCTTTTTCTAATACTTCGAAGATGGCTTTCGCAGCTAGCGCGCGCAAGTTCATGATTATTGTGCCTCGTTTGCGAGGCGAGTATTCGGGCTAAACCATTCACCTCGAGCATTGAGAATATCGGCAACATTGAGTGGCTTTTTCCCCGGAAGCTGCATACTCAGCAGGGTTAACACACCATCAGCGGTGGCGACGTCTATGCCTTTTTTGCTGGCGCTGATAATAGTACCTGGAGCGGCTGTGCTGGTGATTTCGCTGACTTGAGTTTGCCACACTTTTATAGTGTTACCTTGGTGCTCAAAGTAACTCACAGGCCAAGGATTAAAGGCGCGGACTTCTTGCCAGAGTTGTTTGGCAGATTTATTCCAATCGAGTCTGGCTTCTTCTTTACTGAGTTTTTCTGCGTAGTTCGCTAAGGCTTCATCTTGTTTTTCAGCGGCTAAGGTGCCATTTGCCAAACCTTCGAGTGCTTGCAATAGGGCAACGGGACCTTGTTCTGCCAGTTTCTCGTAAAGGCTGGCTGACGTGTCGTTATCTTCGATTGGCAGATAGGTTTTAAGCAGCATATCACCAGTATCTAAACCCACATCCATCTGCATAACGGTTACGCCAGTTTCTTTGTCGCCGGCCCAAAGTGCGCGTTGGATCGGTGCGGCACCACGCCAGCGTGGCAAAATAGAACCATGAACGTTAATACAACCTAAACGCGGTGTATCTAACACGACTTTTGGCAAGATCAGGCCGTAGGCGACGACCACCATGATATCGGCGTTGAGTGCGGCAAGTTCTTGTTGCGCGGGTTCTTTACGTAATGAGCCGGGTTGAAACACTGCAATACTATTGGCGATAGCGAGTTCTTTTACTGGGCTGGCGGTCAGTTTCTTGCCGCGGCCAGCGGGTCTATCGGGCTGAGTGTAAACGCCAATCACATTGTGGTGTGAGTTTAAAAGTGCTTGTAAGTGGCGAGCGGCAAAATCCGGTGTTCCGGCAAAGATGATGTTGAGTGGTTTCAAATCTGATCCTATGCTTCTTTGGCGTCCAATCGGGCCGCTTTTTCAAGTTTTTGTTTGATCCGCTGACGTTTTAGCGGCGACAAATAATCGACAAACAATTTGCCTTTGAGGTGATCCATTTCGTGTTGAATACAAATGGCAAATAACTCATCGGCCTCAACTATAAATTCGTTACCGTGCCTGTCTAAGGCTTTTACCGTGACAAATTCGGCGCGATCGACTTTGGCGTAAATCCCCGGAACCGACAGGCAACCTTCTTCATTGCAGAAGTCACCGCTGCTGGCGATAATTTCGGGGTTGATAAACACTTTGGGTCGTTCGACTTCATCCTGTAAGTCCATGACAATAATTTGTTTATGGTAATCAACTTGGGTCGCGGCCAGACCGATACCTTTTTCTTGGTACATGGTTTCGAACATATCATCAATTTGAGTCTGCAGCTCGGCATTAAACTCTGTGATGGGTGTGGCTTGTGTTCGTAATCTTTCGTCAGGGAATTGTAATACTTTTAATAGTGTCATACATAAACTCTTAACAAGTCTGTCAAATCTCTGCCAGTTAGTTATACTGACTGATGCTAATGAGTTAATTTTAATCTTTAGTGCCTACCAATAACAGTAAAAGCTCAAACTAAGAGTTAAACAACATGGAAATACCCATGAAACGGTTAATTTTACTCGCGTTAATGACATTCAATTGCACGTTTGTTGCCGCAGATACCCTGACGCTTAAGGCGGGGCATCCTGAGTCATATGTAGTGAAAAAGGGCGATACTCTTTGGGATATCTCCGCCGCGTTTCTGAATGACCCATGGAAATGGCCGAGTCTTTGGGATGTAAACCCACAGATTGCTAACCCCCACCTTATTTACCCTGGCGATCAACTCACTCTGGTATTTATTGATGGTCAGCCCCGCCTTGTGCGTAATGGTGCTACTGTCGATAGTGCTAAACCCCATGTAAAAAAGAGTCCAGAGGGACGTGTCATTGCTAAGAGTAATGCTATTCCAGCCGTTGATTTAGCCTTGATTGAACAATATTTAGTGCAGAATCGGGTCGTCGAGACTCACTGGCTTACTGAGCAACCTATGGTGCTGGCAGGTGAAAGTCCATCGCGTCACCATATTGTGGGTGATGTGATTTATATTGATGCTGAACTGCCAATAAACCAAAAATATGGTATTTACGAACGTGGTCGCGAGTTTTTCAATAAAGAGTCAGGCGAAGCGTTAGGACAAGAAGCCATTTTGTCGTCTACTGGGCAAGTGATTGAGTCTGGTAAGGTTTCAAAAATTAAGTTGCTAACGAGCTTTCGCGAAACTAAAGCAGGCTTCAGAGTATTGCCGATGGAAAGTGATTCCTTGATGTCAGCTTACTTTACTCCTAAACCTGCGGAATTAAAGATACCAGCTTTAGTGTTAGCAACAGAATCAAATTTGCGTGAAGCGGGTAAGTTGAATGTCGTGTACTTAGATAAAGGCACTCAGGATGGCGTCGAGCCTGGGGTGGTATTTTCTATTTACCGTGATGGTGAGGTTATTGTTATCAACAATGATGGTATGCCGGTTCCTGCAATTGAACGTACTGCCTATGATAACCTAATGGCGTCAGTCTCTTCGGATCGTGCAGTTAAGATGCCGGATGTTTATCATGGTAAGTTGTTAGTGTTTAAAGTGTTTGATAAGGCGAGCTTAGGTTTGATTGTCTCCACCGAGCGGCCTGTTCGTGTCGACGATAAGTTAATCGCCCCAGAATCTTTAGCCTTAAGAGGTCTATAATCTCTGAAAATTTGGTCGATTGGTTAGTTGTTTGTGCTGTATCTGGGCTAGGACCCGCTCGGATCCAACAATTATTAACGCACATGGAAGTGGACGACCTCAGACAAAGGTTAGAGCATGAGAGACAAGCGCTACCTTTATCTGATCATCTGCTCCATAGCCTTGTTATTGATTATCAAAAAGTGGATGTCGCCCTCGAATGGCAACAGCAAGCCGCCGATCATCATCTGCTTTGCTTCTCTGATCCGCTTTATCCACCATTATTAAAACAACTCTCAGATCCGCCCGCCGTCCTGTTCGTTAAAGGTTGCTTAGAGGCGTTAGCCCTTCCTTATCTTGCGATTGTTGGCAGTCGTAATGCTTCTCCTGGCGGATTGCAGGTCGCTTATCAACTGGCTGCTGAGATGTCCTCAATGGGATTTGGTATCTGTAGTGGCATGGCGATGGGGATTGATGGGGCAGCCCATAAAGCCTGTGTTGACCATCAAGGGTGCACTATTGCCGTACTAGGTACGGGCATAGAGATCATTTATCCACGAAAACATCGACAGCTTTATCATGATATTCAGCGGCAAGGCTGTATACTTAGCGAGTTTTGGCCTGATACTGGTCCCTTTGCGGGTAATTTTCCGAAACGAAATCGCATTATTAGCGGTCTATCTTTAGGTACTCTTGTGGTTGAAGCCTGTCGCAAAAGCGGCTCTTTAATCACTGCTAGGTTGGCGATGGAACAAGGGCGTGAGGTGTTTGCCGTTCCGGGCTCAATCTTAGGTGGTTACCATCAAGGCTGTCATGATTTATTACGTGATGGAGCAAAGCTTGTGGAAACCGCTGCCGATATAGTGGAAGAGTTGGCAAGTTTAACCGCTTTCCACCTTGAAGAATTGAAGTTATGCCACCATATACAGCAAGACGAGATTTGTAATTTGCCATTTTCGTCTCTGTTAGCTAGTGTAGGTTATGAAACTACATCAATTGATGCAGTCGTTGAACATAGTGGAAAAACGATAGATCTGGTGTTAGAACAAATGCTTGAACTTGAGTTGCAAGGTTGGGTAATAGCAGTACCCGGTGGTTACGTCAGAGTAAAGAGGAGCTAGCCATGTTTGATATCCTCATGTATCTATTTGAAAACTATGTTCACAGTGAAGTTGAACTACTAGTTGATGAAGACGAGTTAACCAAGGAACTCACTCGTGCCGGATTTCATCAATCCGAGATTTTAAAAGCGTTAACTTGGTTAGAGCGCTTAGCTGAATTACAAGAAGGGAATAAACCTTATCTTTGTAATCACGATCAGCATTCGTTTCGTATCTATACAAAGGACGAAATGGACAAGCTGGATGTAGAATCCCGCGGTTTCTTGTTGTTTTTAGAGCAAGTTAAAGTGCTGAATGTCGAAACCCGTGAAATGGTGATCGATAGAGTTATGGAGTTGGATGAACCAACCCTGATTTTAGAAGATCTCAAATGGGTTATCTTAATGGTGCTGTTTAATGCTCCTGGCCATGAGTCCGCTTATGAGCAAATGGAAGATTTAATCTTCGAACAGCCCGAAGGCCGACTGCATTCTTAATTGTTGTGAAAGATGAATTATGAGAGAAAGGAGGCTAAGACCTCCTTTTTTGATGCCATAAATTCCTTGATGGCACTGCGCTTGATATCCTAATGCGCTACGACAGGTGGTGAATGATTATGTCTAAGATTGATGAACAATTATTTAGTGCCCACGAACACGCACTGGAAAAAGAATACGAACTTTGCCCTGAATGTGGCAGCGAGTTATCGGTCAAACACAGTAAGCACGGCGGTTTTATTGGCTGTAATAATTACCCTAGCTGTAATTACACTCGACCCTTAGTGCAGCACGAATCCATTGAAACTCAAGTGATTGAAGGTTCTGTATGCCCTGAATGCGGTCACGAACTGGCGGTAAAGTCTGGGCGTTTTGGGATCTTTATTGGGTGTACTCAATATCCTAGCTGCACGCATATTGAAAAACAGGATCAAGCGAGTGATAAGCCTGACATTCCCTGCCCTGAATGCAAAGCGGGTAAGCTTGAGCACAGAACGAGTCGCTTCGGAAAGAGTTTTTATGCTTGCAGTGCTTACCCTAAGTGCAAGTTTATTGTGAATTATCCTCCGGTTGCTGAAGCTTGCCCGAGTTGTGGTTTTGGGATCTTAGTTGAGCGTAAAGGTGCGGCTGGGATGCGTTTAGAATGCCCGCAAAAAAGCTGTAAATACAAAAGACCACTTTAGTTTATTGTGTGGCCTGCATCTTAATATTTGGCCGATGAAAGTGGCTTGCGTATAATCCTCGGTTGACCGCTGATGGGGCGGTCAGTATTCGAATTTATCCAATAATTTGATTGTTGAAATCGACAATACTCAAAAGGTGATCCTAAGATGTTGCAGCTGCACCCATCTGACATAAAAGATATTGTGCTTAACGGTGGTGTTATCGCTTATCCAACCGAGGCCGTTTATGGCCTAGGTTGCGACCCAGATAATGACACTGCTATCCAAAAGTTATTGGCTGTAAAACAGCGCCCATGGCAAAAGGGACTGATCTTAGTCGCCAGTGATTTTCAGCAGCTTTTGGCTTATGTTGATGAGTCGCAATTAACGGTTGAGCAGCTCGAGTTTGCATTTTCCAAGTGGCCGGGGCCTTTTACCTTTGTCATGCCAATCAAAGCGCAGGTTTCAAAATACCTCTGTGGTGAATTTGACTCTATCGCAGTGCGAGTGTCGGCCCATGCTGGAGTACAAGCCCTGTGCCGCGCACTTAATAAACCTTTAGTGTCGACCAGCGCTAACCTTGCAGGTGAAGATCCCGCATTAACTGCCGCTGAAATCCTCGCCGATTTTACCGGTAAAATCGATGCACTGGTATTAGGCGAACTCGGCGAACAACGTCAGCCCTCGACCATTATCGATGCGCGAAGCGGTAAGATTTTACGAAATGGACAATGAGCAAACCAATAATAAGGATAACAAGATGAGTGTGCCTGATGTTGCAGTGGTAAAAGCGTTTTTAATCGATCTACAAAACCGAATTTGTGCTGGTTTACAGGCGCTGGATGGCCAAGCCACGTTCGCCGCCGATTCATGGACTCGCGCCGAAGGCGGTGGTGGTACGAGCCGAGTATTAACCCAAGGTGCAGTGTTCGAGCAAGCTGGGGTTAACTTTTCCCATGTGACTGGCGCTGCTATGCCTGCGTCGGCTACGGCGCATCGCCCTGAGTTAGCGGGCCGTAGTTTTGAAGCTATGGGCGTTTCTTTAGTTATTCATCCTAATAATCCTTATATCCCAACGACTCATGCCAATGTGCGTTTCTTTATCGCTCAAAAAGAGGGTGCCGATCCCGTGTGGTGGTTTGGTGGTGGCTTTGATTTAACGCCTTATTATCCTTTCGAGGAAGATGTGCGCGAGTGGCACCAGACTTCTAAGGATATTTGCGCGCCTTTCGGGGATGAGGTTTATCCCAAGTATAAGAAATGGTGCGATGAGTATTTCTTCCTACCGCATCGTAATGAAACCCGCGGCGTGGGTGGATTGTTTTTCGATGACTTGAATCAAGCAGGATTCGAGCAAAGCTTTAGCTTTATGCAAGCTGTAGGTAATGGCTTCTTAACGGCCTATGCGCCGATTGTCGAGCGTCGTAAAGAGACTGAATTCGGTGAGCGTGAGCGTCAGTTCCAACTCTATCGTCGTGGTCGTTATGTTGAGTTCAACTTAGTCTACGACAGAGGCACTTTGTTTGGCCTACAGACGGGCGGCCGTACCGAGTCTATCTTAATGTCGATGCCGCCATTAGTGCGTTGGCAATATGCTTATACGCCAGAGGCGGGAAGCCCTGAGGCAGATTTGTACGATAACTACCTCAAACCCCGCGACTGGCTTTAGCCATTAATCTTATAAAGTGGATACAGCATCCACTTTATTGATTACGCATATGATCGGCCAGAGTTGAAATCGCCTCATAAATGGCGGCTCGATGCTCTGGCTTATTAATGTGTTCTTCAATCGCAAATTTCATACAAAACAGCCATTGATCCCGCATCGCCTCATCGACGGCGAAATGCATGTGCCGTGCTCGCAATGCGGGATGACCATATTTCTGCTGATAGAGCTGTGGCCCGCCGAGCCAACCACTTAAAAATTCGAACAACTTCTGCTCTGATTCCGCAATTGGCGCTCTATGAATGGCAAGCAGTGTTGTCGTTTCTGCGGAGCTTGCCATCTTCTGATAAAAACATTTGGTGATAGCGCGGATCACTTTTTCGCCACCGATTAAGTCGTAAGCGTTAGATTGGCTCGGATCGCGATCATCCTGCGGTGGAGTGTGTTTGCTAAAAATCTTTTTAAGCCAGTTCATTGGAATAGTCGTTCACTAAAATAGAGAGTATTGAGCCGATGGCGCATTATAGCGTGAAACCCAACGTGAAATTTAGTTGAACATAATTCGTCTTGCCTAGGCTCAAAAGCGCGGTAGACTGCAAAGCCATTAAACCTAAAATTTAATATCGCTATGACAGACAGATACGCAGTGTTTGGCAATCCAATTAGCCACAGTAAATCGCCGTTCATTCATGGACAATTTGCCGCGCCCACCCAAGAGTTATTAACCTATGAAGCCATTCTTGCTCCGGTCGATGGTTTTGAAGCCTCACTGACGGCGTTTTTCAATGCGGGCGGCAAGGGCGCGAATGTGACAGTGCCTTTTAAGGAGCAAGCTTTTGCGCTGTGTGACAGTCTCAGCCCAGAGGCCAAGCTTGCTGGCGCGGTAAACACCTTAAGTTTATTGGCCGATGGCACTATTCGCGGTGATAACACCGATGGTTTAGGGCTGGTGGCCGATCTCATCGCTAACTTAGGCAGCCTGCAAGATAAGCGCGTGTTACTTATTGGTGCTGGTGGTGCGGCGCGCGGTTGTATTCTGCCGTTATTAAATGCGGGAATTGCGCAGATGATCATCAGTAATCGCACTCACACTAAGGCACAGCTTCTGGTCGATATCTTTACTTCGGTGGATAACGGTGCTTTCGCAAATAGAGTCACCGCCGTAGAAATGAATGAGCTTGTGGGCGAGTTCGATGTCATCATCAATTCAACCTCGGCGAGTCTTGCGGGCGAGTTGCCACCTTTGCCAGCACATATCATCACCACCCAAACCGTTTGTTATGACATGATGTATGGCGCCTCGGTCACCGCGTTTAACCAATGGGCGCTATCTCAAGGTGCAGCTAAGGTTATTGATGGGCTCGGCATGTTAGTCGGACAAGCGGCTAAGAGTTTTACCCTATGGCGAGGTATCGAGCCCGACACTCAAGTGGTATTAAATCTTTTGAGGGATAAACTAATGGCCGAGCCTAAGTAGGAAGCATGAATCAAAGTATTCTTTTTCCCGAACTGCAATATTGGGACGACGCCCACAAGCGAGTCTGCTTTATCGCGCAGTCACAGGGGATGAACATTAAGTGCTATATCAGTGTGAATAAGTTAGCCGAGCTGAATGATTTCTCTGAACAGCCGAGTGCCTATGAAGCTGCTGCTATGCTGGCATTGTTTGATGCGGTGAGATTTGATGCCGAAGAAATGGCGGAAGATTTAATTGAAGCCGAAGAGTTTGATGAGTTTGGGGCAGTACACTTAGGCTAAACTTATCGAACTCAGATAGTTTTCTGTGTAGTGGTCAAGTAAAATTGGCCACGGTTTTAGAGTCATTCCAATATAAACGTTCTGACTCATTTGGCGTTAACCCACCATTATATTGATGGGGTCTGGTCTCACTGTAGTATCCAGTGATGTAATTTGTGATCTCTTTATCTGCTTCTGTAAAATTCCCATAACCACTAGCGGGTATCCACTCAGATTTCAAACTTCTAAAGAAACGCTCCATTGGTGCGTTATCCCAACAATTCCCGCGGCGACTC
>NZ_JAKKRO010000151.1:0-1245 GCF_025654235.1 Shewanella sp. SM32
AAAAACTACACTTGGACAACAAGATGCGCGAAGCCAATATCCTACAACATTCTTTACACCAATACTGCCCAGAACTTCACCTAAAACGATTAAACAGCTTGATGCTGGCCTCTAAGGCACTGATTGAATGTAAGACACTGACCTTGACTGAGTTAGGTCGAAATTTACCAACCACGGCCCGAACCAAGCACAACATCAAGCGCATTGATCGTTTGCTCGGCAACACGCATCTGCATCAAGAACGGTTAGCTGTCTACCAATGGCATGCCAGCCTCATCTGTTCTGGTAACCCTATGCCGATTGTGCTCGTCGATTGGTCAGACATCCGAGAGCATAAACGCATCATGGCTCTGCGCGCCTCAATAGCCTTCAATGGCCGCTCTATTACCCTGTATGAGAAGTCCTATCCCCTATCAGAACAATGCTCTAAGGCCTCCCACAACGGTTTTTTAGCGGACTTAGCCAAGATTTTACCTTTGCATGTTACCCCTCTCATCGTGACTGACGCGGGGTTCAAAGTGCCTTGGTACAAAGAGGTTGAGGCGCATGGTTGGTTTTGGCTAAGCCGTATTCGCGGTACAGTTCAATTTGCAGATATTGGCGCTGAAAATTGGCGTGCAGTTCGCAGTACACATGACTTGGCCAACGGTCAAGCGAAGAGCCTGGGTTGTAAGACCTTGACCAAAACTAACCCTATCAATTGCCATCTCACGCTTTATCGTAGCAAACCTAAGGGGCGTACAAATCAGCGTTCAACGAGGACTAATTGCCACCATCCATCGGCAAAAACGTACTCAACATCGGCGAAAGAGCCTTGGGTGTTAGCCAGCAATTTACCACCAGAATCTCGGAGCCCAAAGCAGCTGGTAAACCTGTACGCCAAACGTATGCAAATAGAGGAAACCTTTCGTGACCTCAAAAGCCCGGCATACGGCTTTGGCTTACGCCAAAGTCGTACCAACAGTCCAGAGCGATTCGACATCATCCTACTGATAGCGTTGATGGTTCAATGCCTGTTGTGGCTAGTTGGTTTACACGCACAGCAACAGGGCTGGGATAAGCATTTTCAGGCCAATACCATTGGGCATCGAACGGTACTCTCAACGATTCGCTTGGGATTGGAGGTACTCAGGCGGCCTGATTATCAAATCACGGAGAAAGAATTGCTGGCGGCCTGGGTATTATTCGCCAATCAGTTGCTCAAATATGGCTATGCTATGGCTGATTTATGAGGGGATCCTTCAG
>NZ_JAKKRO010000152.1:0-1236 GCF_025654235.1 Shewanella sp. SM32
TGTTCTGGTCTAATCCCATCGGACACTTAATTTTGAGACAGTATGGTCAATAAATTAAGAGGTCTATATGAGTCTGAAGAAATCACATAAGAGTTATCCGCAGGCATTTAAAGATGAAGCCGTCTTGATGGTGCTAGAACAAGGTTATAGCGTTGCCGATGCGGCAAAGTCTCTTGGAGTTAGCACGAGCCTGCTTTACAACTGGAAGGAAAAACACGAAGCCCTGAAACAAGGTATCACCTTAGAAGAATCTGAGCGTGATGAGTTGAAACGATTGCGTAGAGAAAACAAAGAATTACGCATGGAGAAAGAAATTCTAAAAAAGGCAAGCGCCTTCTTTGCGAGAGAAATGAAGTAAGATTTCGTTTCATCAAACAGCAATCTAACCTGTTTCCTATAACACTGTTATGCCGAGTAATGAGTGTCAGTAAGTCAGGCTATTACGATTGGCATAAACGCCCTGCAAACGTGATAAGCCTTGAAACACTGAAGCTTTATCGCCTTGTTAGACAGCTATTTAAGCAAAGTCGAGGCAGCTTAGGAAATCGTGAAATGGTGAAGAAATTGCGCAAGGAAGGCTACCAGGTTGGTCGCTATCTCGTTCGTAAAATTATGCACCGCCTTCGACTCAAAGCAACCCAGCGACGCGCTTACAAGGTGACGACACAGCGAAAACACTCAGATGCAGTGGCAGATAACCTGCTAAACATGAACTTTAACCCCGTATCGGCTAATGAGGTTTGGGCGGGTGACGTGACCTATTTAAAGACGGGTGAGGGCTGGATGTATTTAGCTGTGGTGATGGATTTATATTCACGCCGGATTGTGGGATGGCACATAGACAAACGCATGACCACGGATTTGATATCTAAGGCATTAATAAAAGCCTACAACCTGCGCCAACCGGCCAGAGGGCTAGTATTTCACAGTGACCAAGGCTCGCAATATACCAGTAAGCAATTCGGTAGGCTGCTATTGAGCTATGGTATCCGAGCCAGCATGGGTGATGTGGGAGCGTGTTGGGATAATGCCGTTGTTGAGCGATTCTTTGGCAGCTTAAAACACGATTGGATTTTTAAAGTTAATCAACCAACAAGGGAGTTTATGAAGCAAGATGTGACTGCTTACATGAAATATTACAACTTGGAGCGACTTCATTCTGCTAATGGTGATCTGTCACCTGTAGAGTTTGAAAATTCTCAACTAAAAGTGTCCAGTTTGGGTTGACCAGTACAG
>NZ_JAKKRO010000153.1:0-1154 GCF_025654235.1 Shewanella sp. SM32
ACTTTCTTTGGTGTACTAGCACGCTTGCGGTACTCTACGCCCTCTAGTTTCACCTTCGTTGGACGAAAGAAGTACTCAGTGCGCACATCGAGCGCTTTCGCGAGTTTTAGTAGGTTTGAAGAAGAAGGCATAGCCGTGCCATGTTCATACTTTTTAATGGCGTTAGCGGACAGTCCTACCTCGTTGGCTAATGCATTCATGGATAGCCCGGCAGCCTTACGGGCTCGTTCTAAGCGTTCTGCAAACATGGAATCCTCTCAAGCAATAGCTCGGTTTATAAAGTCATTAAAATYAYGTTTAATATAAACCTTATAAATAAGATTTTCTATCTATTTTGCAGCGCAGGGTTCTCCATTTTGCTCATGCCTAACCTTACAACCTACCGATGTATMTAGACTTATTACGGGTAACGTCAAAACTCTATATCTTCAGATATATTTAATGCATCTTCCATTTCTACCCCTAGATAGCGAATGGTACTATCCAACTTGACATGGCCTAGTAGTAGCTGCACGGCTCGTATGTTCTTTGTTCGAGCATAGATCAACGTTGCTTTTGTTCTTCGCATAGAGTGAGTTCCATACAGGTGAGAGTCATAGCCAAGTTGTGATGCCCAACGACGAATGATTGTTGAATAACAGCTATAACTCATTGGTCTGCCCGACTTTCGAGGACTTGGGAAAAGATAGTCTGAAATGGCTAATTGGCTGTGTATAAACCACTGGGTTAACGATTGTGCCGTGCGTGACGTGATTTCAAATTGTACCTCTCTACCCGTTTTACTTTGGCTATAAAGGACACGATTTTGGATAATACCACCTGACGAAATATCCCTTACTTTCATCCTGAGTAAATCACACGAGCGTAACTTGCAATCAATAGCGAGATTAAGTAACGCTAGCTCCATGATATTACCTTCGATTTCGAGTCTAGTGCGGATACGCCAGATATCCTCGAGCTTAAAGGGCTTTTTCTGCCCAGTTCGATGGCCTTTTTTCGTCCACATAACTGACCCCTAAATGACTTTAGAAATGTCCTTATTTATTTTAGCTTGAGATTGAGGTCAATGAGTTGAATAGATATGCAATTTAGGAAATTGTGACAGATTTGAAACTCAAAACTGTAGTGTATTTGGTCTAACTGATAATGGGGCA
>NZ_JAKKRO010000155.1:0-1078 GCF_025654235.1 Shewanella sp. SM32
CCCGAATTCAACCCCGAAGTGCGACACTCGACAATTAAGCAGCTAACTGGTGAAACACCACGGCAGGCTGCTTAAACTTCAAACACTTTTTGGGTCGATAGTTAATTCTATTCTGAGCAAATTCGATTAATTCATCACTCACTAGCCTCAAATCAACCCCTTTTTTGACGTACTGCCGCAGTAATCCATTGGCGTTTTCATTCGCTCCTCGTTCACAAGAACGATAAGGGTGCGCAAAATATACCTGTGTATCTAGCGCCTCTGCTATCTCTTGGTGGTGAGCAAATTCGCGTCCATTATCTGCCGTTATCGTCAGCACGTGCGCCTTATAGGGCATCAGCAACTCAATCGTCGCTTTCGTTACATCTGCCGCTGACTTCGAATTGACTTTCTTTATCAAATAAAACCGAGTCTTACGCTCTAATAGGGTCACAATAGAGCCCGTTCCATGCAGACCTAATACTGTATCGATTTCCCAGTCGCCAAATCGCTCTCGGTTATCGACAATCGCAGGTCTGTCGTCAATCGATACGGCGTTTTTTATGGTAGGAGCTTGTTCTACTTTGCCGCGCCGATAACGCTTATGTCCTTGACGTAAATGACGATAAAGTTTACCGCCACGACGTTTATCGCGAGCAATATAGCGATAAATCCACTCATGACTGACAGGCTCCTTCACCAAACGCAACACTTGCGAGATTTGCTCAGGGCTCCAATCCAATTGCAGTAAAAGGACGATGCTCTCTATTCGCTGTGAGGGTATCGCATATTTACTCGACTGACGCCTCATTGTGACAGCCTGCTTGTGTGCAATATCAGGCTGATAGCGTGATTGCCCTTGGCATCGTTTAACTTCCCTATAGACACTAGAGCGATGACAATCAATGCATTTAGCTATGTGTGCTATCGAAAAGCCCTGTTCTAACAGTACGGAAATCTGGTATCGTCTTGCTTCGGTCAATTGTTGATAATTCATGGTGATACTCTTTTACTTTGGCGAGATAAAGCGTACCACTTTTCAGCAGTTGGCTTCTTCTACACCTCGATTAGAGTGTCGCAGTTATTATCTGAATTCTGG
>NZ_JAKKRO010000156.1:0-1057 GCF_025654235.1 Shewanella sp. SM32
TTGGTGTGCCACCCTGGCGTTCTAGTTTTAACTGTCTCACCCATTTATCCATAGTGGACTTACCAACGTTCATCGCCTTTGCAGCTTCGATGATGCTATGGTTTTTATCGAGGACTAATTGGGCTGCTTCAAGTTTGAATTCAGCACTAAATGTTTTTCTGGTTGTCGATCTCATGTGTTCACCTAAAGTCATCTACGAGGTAATAATATCACCTCTATTTAGGTGGCCAAAATTAGTGTGCCACTACATACAAACCTCCTTGTTCAATGCTTAAGCAAAGCTGGAGATTAACTACCACGCAATTACTGTGGATGCCCGTCTGATCTTCTGGGCATTATCATGAAGGGAGTAGTGGCTATATTTAAATTTGGTACAAGTTTTATTATTTAGTGGACAATTAAATTAATAGGTTTGCAAGTCCGTGGTCTGCTCTTGTTAGCTGCATTGATTGTCTGCATATACATTACCAGTTTTAGGGCAGATTCTAAAAACACATAAAACATTTTCTGCATCACCATCATCGCCCCAAAGAGAAACTTCATAACCAGCTTGAGGAGGAATGACTATTATTATTTCTTCACTATTGTTAGTGAATTGGCCTTGTGGAAGTAGATTTTTGAAATCATTAAAATCCATTTTTAGGATTTGTTCGTGTGCAAATTTCACTTTTAAAAAGGAGGTTGGGTAATTTTCATAGGGCCAATCATTTTCAGCTTCTCGGGGATGGACTGATTGTATCTTGATACTTCCGTCATATCTTATTTGATATTTGATTGAACCACCATCATGCATAAACGGATAAATTAATGCTATGCTCTGAAGAATCCCCTGATGATTTACAAATAAATCATCAAATTAGGGTGGAAGCGCATCTTGTTGCATGATCAAATGGTTTCGCTAAAAACTACACTTGGACAACAAGATGCGCGAAGCCAATATCCTACAACATTCTTTACACCAATACTGCCCAGAACTTCACCTAAAACGATTAAACAGCTTGATGCTGGCCTCTAAGGCACTGATTGAATGTAAGACACTGACCTTGACTGAGTTAGG
>NZ_JAKKRO010000157.1:0-1013 GCF_025654235.1 Shewanella sp. SM32
TTTCGACCTAACTCAGTCAAGGTCAGTGTCTTACATTCAATCAGTGCCTTAGAGGCCAGCATCAAGCTGTTTAATCGTTTTAGGTGAAGTTCTGGGCAGTATTGGTGTAAAGAATGTTGTAGGATATTGGCTTCGCGCATCTTGTTGTCCAAGTGTAGTTTTTAGCGAAACCATTTGATCATGCAACAAGATGCGCTTCCACCCTAATTTGATGATTTATTTGTAAATCATCAGGGGATTCTTCAGCACCTTGCAGTTCTGGTGAGAATCCAGGTAATAGGTTGATGCCTTCTTCAAGGGCAAGGAAATAACGTTGAACAGAACCGCCCCATATTTCACCTGGCACCATACATAACACGCCTGGTGGGTAAGGGAGCGCGCCTTCTGCTGCAATTCTTCCTTCAATTTGCGAGAGTGGGACTAATTCTACTTTGCCACGAATAAACTCTAGGTTTGCTTCCTGCGGGTCCATCACTTTTGTAGGGAAATGTGCTTTACGGAACATTTCTTTCTGCAGTTGTTTTACGTCATGGCTGACATAAAGATTGTGCATTTCTTGGCAGAGTTGACGGATAGAATAGTCTTTATAACGGGCTTTATTGGCGTTATAAACGTTAGGTAATACTTCAGATAATGGCGCATCTTCATCGACTAATTTCTCGAAACGAGATATTTGTGATACCAGATGTTGCATCTTGGCCATATCTTCCGCAGGTGTCATCAGGAATAAAATCGAATTCAAGTCGCACTTCTCTGGAATAATAGTAAGCGTAACGCCAACCACACCTTGCGGTGTGGCTGGTGATCAGTAAGGCAGGAGTTGCTGTAGTTTCTCTTGGGTGTTGGCTTTGGGTAGCTCGGTTAATAAGCGGCATAGGTAATCATACGGCTCCAGTCCGTTGATTTTTGAGGTCTCGACCAGGCTGTACAGTGCCGCACTGGCTTGTGCTCCCGTCTTGGTATTGGCGAACAACCACGCCTTGCGACCAATCACGAACGGTTTGATGGCGCGC
>NZ_JAKKRO010000158.1:0-975 GCF_025654235.1 Shewanella sp. SM32
CGCGCCATCAAACCGTTCGTGATTGGTCGCAAGGCGTGGTTGTTCGCCAATACCAAGACGGGAGCACAAGCCAGTGCGGCACTGTACAGCCTGGTCGAGACCTCAAAAATCAACGGACTGGAGCCGTATGATTACCTATGCCGCTTATTAACCGAGCTACCCAAAGCCAACACCCAAGAGAAACTACAGCAACTCCTGCCTTACTGATCACCAGCCACACCGCAAGGTGTGGTTGGCGTTACGCTTACAGTTTAAAAACGGAATGGGTGCCAACGCAAGGCTATAAGAGTTTTGTTGAAGCTAAACAAGATGTGACTGATTATATTATTGGCTATTATAGCCAAGTCAGGCCACATCATTATAATGCAGGATTAAGCCCAAATGAATCAGAGCGAAGATTTTGGGAAGATTCTAAAACCGTGGCCAAATTTAGTTGACCACTACAAAACTCACTTGTTCAAAATCAAGGTCGTTATAGTTTCTAGGTAATGTGAGTAAAGCCTGAACTTGCTCCTGATTGCAGCCCCATTCTTACAAGATTTTCAATGAAGTTCTCATCCCCATCCGAGTAGCACTTGAACCGATAAAATCAATTTCTTGCATATCAGATCCTCAGTTTTCATCCATCATGTCGGAAGACAATATAGTTTGGTCGATTCCAATAAAGTCTGATCATTTACAATGAAGTTTGTCACTTTTCCTTTGTCAGTTCACTTGGCAGAGGTGACGGTGTTTTTCAAGATAGTTGTCACTCTTTGTTTAAATATTAAGCTGCATTTATTACGCCTTCTTCTGGTGCCTTATCTGGGTTGAGTGTTACAGCGCCAACCGCTTCACAATTTCTGATCTCTGTAGACCAACGCATCGGTTTTCTTTCCTTCGCCGCCTCAAGCACTTTCTTGCGCTTCGCTAAAATAGCGCCATCTTGCAGTGCATGACGTTGCCCTGGTGAGACAAAATTTAGCTGGCTGTGTT
>NZ_JAKKRO010000159.1:0-952 GCF_025654235.1 Shewanella sp. SM32
TTAATGTTTTACCTGGCACGGGGCGACCTTCTTTTCTGGCAATATCTCGCCAATGATACAAGGTTTGCACCGCGATGCCTTCTTCCCGAGCGACCTCTGCGACCGTTAAGTTGTGAGGAGGTAATAATTTTTTAAGGATCGCCTCTTTACGTTCTGGTGAATACCGAGCCATATCGTTCTCTTTTGCCGCACCCTGTCTTTAAACATAATGATTATTTAGGGGTGACAACAATCCTGACACAGGGGGGTAGTAAGCTTCTTCTATTCCTCAAATTTAGTGTTGTAGTTATTATCTGAAATCTGGAGTAATGAAATTAGTGTGAGAACATGATCACAAAAATTAAAAAACAAAGATGTGTTATAAAAGTGTTTATGTATAATTGTAAAAGTGTTAAATTTCATTTAAATTATTTTAACTGAGATAATCATTGAAAAATAAGCTGTAAACATGATTTTTAATTGTAGAGTGTTATATTGTTTTTTTTTGAATTTAATTTTAATTATTTTGTCTGAATTTTTAATTTCGAGATTGATTGTTTTTTATTTGAATAAGTGTGAGGCAGATTAATGTTCAGAAATTTAAGGTTAGGATTAAAGATTGGTTTAAGTTTCTTTGTCGTATTATGTCTCCTTTCAATTGTTCTCATTGTAGGTATTCTTGCACTTAAAAAAGCCAGTGACGGAATCACGACATACGAAGGTCTAGCCCTGAAGAATCCCCTGATGATTTACAAATAAATCATCAAATTAGGGTGGAAGCGCATCTTGTTGCATGATCAAATGGTTTCGCTAAAAACTACACTTGGACAACAAGATGCGCGAAGCCAATATCCTACAACATTCTTTACACCAATACTGCCCAGAACTTCACCTAAAACGATTAAACAGCTTGATGCTGGCCTCTAAGGCACTGATTGAATGTAAGACACTGACCTTGACTGAGTTAGGTCGA
>NZ_JAKKRO010000160.1:0-927 GCF_025654235.1 Shewanella sp. SM32
AGCACCAACTGTACGACCACCTTCACGGATTGCGAAGCGTAAACCTTCGTCCATCGCGATTGGGCAAATCAGAGTCACTACCATTTTGATGTTGTCGCCAGGCATTACCATCTCTACGCCTTCTGGCAGTTCGATAGTACCGGTTACGTCAGTTGTACGGAAGTAGAACTGTGGACGGTAGCCTTTGAAGAATGGAGTGTGACGTCCGCCTTCTTCTTTTGACAGAACATAAACTTCTGATTCAAAAGTSGTGTGTGGGTTGATTGAACCTGGTTTAGCCAATACTTGACCACGTTCTACGTCATCACGCTTAGTACCACGTAATAACACACCACAGTTCTCGCCTGCACGACCTTCGTCAAGCAGTTTACGGAACATTTCTACACCAGTACACGTTGTTTTAGTCGTTGTGCGAACACCAACGATTTCAACTTCGTCACCCACTTTAACAATACCACGCTCAACACGACCAGTAACTACTGTACCACGGCCTGAAATTGAGAATACGTCTTCGATTGGCAGTAGGAACGGCTTATCGATRTCACGTTGTGGTTCTGGAATGTAAGAATCCAGTGCTGCGGCTAATTCAAGGATCTTAGCTTCCCACTCTGGTTGACCTTCTAGGGCCTTCAGAGCTGAACCTTGGATTACTGGTAAATCATCACCTGGGAAATCGTATTCTGACAGAAGTTCACGCACTTCCATTTCAACCAATTCCAGTAACTCTTCGTCATCTACCATGTCACATTTGTTCATGAACACGATGATGAAAGGTACGCCAACCTGACGAGAAAGCAGGATGTGCTCACGAGTCTGTGGCATTGGACCGTCTGTAGAGGCAACTACTAGAATCGCGCCGTCCATCTGTGCAGCACCAGTGATCATGTTTTTAACATAGTCAGCGTGGCCTGGGCAGTCTACGTGTGC
>NZ_JAKKRO010000017.1:0-89005 GCF_025654235.1 Shewanella sp. SM32
TTTCTTTCGACCTAACTCAGTCAAGGTCAGTGTCTTACATTCAATCAGTGCCTTAGAGGCCAGCATCAAGCTGTTTAATCGTTTTAGGTGAAGTTCTGGGCAGTATTGGTGTAAAGAATGTTGTAGGATATTGGCTTCGCGCATCTTGTTGTCCAAGTGTAGTTTTTAGCGAAACCATTTGATCATGCAACAAGATGCGCTTCCACCCTAATTTGATGATTTATTTGTAAATCATCAGGGGATTCTTCAGGACCAAGTGTTGCAAGAGTGCTTCAACCGCCACCACGTTAACCCACGAAATGTGCATATTGAGATCACTGAAAGCATGCTGATGGGCGATGCCAGCCATTGCTTGAGCACGCTCGAGTCTATTCGTCATTTAGGCTCGCAAATCTATATCGATGACTTTGGTACGGGTTATTCTTCCCTGAGTTATCTGAAAAAATTTCCGATTTCAGTGATTAAAATCGACCGTAGCTTTGTGGAAAATGCCCTCGAAAATAACTCGAACGCCAACTTAGTCAAAGCGATTGTCATGATGGGGCAAAGCCTAGAAATGGAGTTAGTTGCTGAAGGCATAGAAACCGAAGCACAGTGGCACTTCCTACGAGATTTAGGTTGCCACTTCGCTCAAGGGTATTTGATCTCCAAACCGCTCCCCTTCAACGAGATCACTCCCTTGCTACGCATCAAGCACACAGCGCTGTTGAATGATGGCTATCAAGATAAATGCGTGAATATCTAAGCTTATAAAAAATAAAACGATAAAGAACAAAAAAGCAGCCTAGGCTGCTTTTTTTGTGGCAAATAAAACGGGTTTAAGCCTGTGGTTGGCCTTGACCGTTCATTATGCTTTCGCCACCCTTAGAGGCTAGCTTAGCTAAATCTTTATCGATAAAGAACAGTGCCTTACCATCTTCGCCCACTAAACGTATCTTATCGACAATCGACTTAAACAGCTTTTCTTCTTCGTGCTGCTCAGCGACATACCATTGTAAGAAGTTAAAGGTTGAGTAATCTTGATTCGAAAATGCGGCATGGGCCAAGGCATTGATCTGACGGGTAATAAGCTGCTCATGCTCATAGGTTAATTCAAACAACGCCAGTAAAGAATCGAACTGTGACTGCGGCGCCGCAATCGCACCTAACAAAGGTAAGCCACCGGTTTCACTCACATACGTGAACAGACGACGCATATGGCCCATTTCTTCATCCGCGTGCTCACGCATAAACTTAGCTGCGCCTTCAAATCCCTGATCTTCACACCACGCACTCATTTGCAGGTATAAATTTGAGGAGAAGAACTCCATATTAATTTGTTCATTCAACTTTTCGATCATAGTTGCAGACAGCATAGTAAATCCTCTTTTGCATTCGAACTGAATCATAGGGGACATTGTCATCAAGGGGGTCGACAAAAGCAACAAAATTTACCTTTGGATTTCTTGCTAAGTTAATGATTCACTGATAAAAATGATTTTCATTTGTTCATCGACTCGCGTTCAACCCTCGAATTAGCGCAGTAAATTGTGTGACTTCTAGCGAGGTTATCGCCCAAAGTGGCAGAAAAAACTGACTGGCCTATCACAGAAACTCACATGCAAATCATAGCCATCCCTGATCACCGTGGCATAATAGCCAGTCATAATCAGGTGGAAATTCATTCAGCGTCATTACGACCCATTGCATATAAGGCAGACCCTAATGTCCGTAACAGCCGATCCTTGTTCGCAACCTAGCTTAATGCATCCAGATCAAGCTATTCCCCTTTTGCTCGAGCAAGTTAGCCCAGTGTCAGACACCGAAGTCGTATTGCTTCCCCATGCCCTTGGCCGCGTCCTAGCAGAAGATTTAGCTTCCTGCATCGACCTGCCGCCCTTTAACAACTCCTCTATGGACGGCTACGCCTTCCGTTTTGTCGACTTAAATACGCAAACCAATCAGACCGCATTGCGCCTTATCGGCAGTTCCTTCGCTGGCCATGGTTTTAAAGGTGAAGCCAAACCTAATACCTGCGTGCGGATCATGACAGGCGCGCCTGTGCCTACAGGTTATGACACAGTGCAAATGCAGGAAGAAGCCGAGGTTGAAGGTGAGATTATTCATATCCGCCATCCTAGGGCGCAAGGCGCCAATGTGCGTTGCCGCGGTGAAGAACTCACCCAAGGCACTAAAGTGCTCAGTGCTGGCATTCAAATTGGTGCCGCCGAACTCGGGGTGTTGGCCACGATTGGTGTTAGCCAAGTGCGAGTTTATCGTCAGCTTAAAGTGGCCTTTTTCTCCACAGGCGATGAACTGCGTCCCGTTGGCAGCGAATTAGCCCTAGGACAAATTTACGATTCAAACCGTTACTCGATCCAAGGCTTACTCAGCCGCGCTAATGTGGAATGGCTCGATTTAGGCGTAATAGCCGATGATCCTGAAGCCATACGTCAGGCATTTCGCAATGCCGCTAGCCAAGCCGACATGGTATTAACCTCGGGTGGCGTGTCGGTCGGTGAAGCAGATTTCACTAAACAAATTCTTGATGAGGAAGGCAAAATTACCTTCTGGAAACTCGCCATCAAACCAGGCAAGCCCTTTGCCATGGGCCGAATAGGCAAAGCGATATTCTGTGGTTTACCGGGGAATCCCGTGTCTTCTATGGTGACGTTTTACAAACTCGTTTGGCCAATACTGAACAAGATGCAGGGGTTAACCCCAGTTGCACCTTTGATGTTAGACGCTACGCTCACCACGCCCGTGCGTAAACAACCAGGCCGCGTCGAATATCAACGGGGCGTTTTAAGCCGTAATGCACAAGGTAAACTTGAAGTTGCCATTACCGGTAGCCAAGGTTCAGGCATGTTGACTTCGATGAGCTTAGCAAACTGTTTCGTTTTATTGGAGCAATTCCAAGGTGATACTCCCGCTGGCGCCCAAGTGACGGTCGAGCCATTTAACAGCGTGCTTTGCTAGGAAAATCCCAATGAATGTGCCAGAAGATATTCTCAGCGACAGCGAACTCTTAAGATACAGCCGCCAAATATCCATCAAGGCTATGGATATCGACGGTCAAGAACACCTAAAACAAGCCAAAGTGCTGATGATAGGCGCTGGCGGTTTGGGCTGTGCTGCTAGCCAGTACCTGACAGTTGCGGGTATTGGTGAACTGACACTGGTCGATTTTGATACAGTTGAATTATCCAACTTGCAGCGCCAAGTGCTTCATCAAGATGCCAATGTCGGCCAGCCTAAAGTCGAATCGGCTAAACAGAGCCTCATGCAGCTCAATCCCTTTATTAAGATCAATATTATCAATGCTGTATTAGATGATCATGAGATTGATGCCCTTGTCGCCGATCACAATCTAGTGCTCGACTGTACCGATAATGTCAGTGTGCGCGAGCAACTTAATCTCAGCTGTTTTAAGCATAAAGTGCCCTTAGTGTCTGCCGCGGCAATTCGGATGGAAGGCATGGTCACTGTGTTCGATTATCACAGCGAAACGCCTTGTTATCATTGCTTTAGCGCCCTATTTGGCGAGCAACAACTGAGCTGCGTTGAATCGGGTATCCTAGCCCCTGTCGTCGGCATGATAGGTTGTTTGCAGGCGGTTGAAGCCATCAAAGTGATTACTGGCATGGGTAAAACCTTAGCGGGACGCATTTTGATGATCGATGCAATGACGATGGAGTTTCGCGAGATGAAGTTACCGAAACAAGTCCGCTGCAGTGTTTGTGGTACTAAAGAGGCTTAGGTTGTTCTCGCTTGAAAAACGGCTTTATTTACACTAGCTTAATTGCCACCGCTTAATTTGCCGTCATATAGCTCAACACTGATGACGCTTAATGGCCCGTTAAAATAAGGAAATCACAAGGAAAACATATGGATTCGGAAAACAGTGTATTTGACCGCATGACCACAGACGACCCCATAGTTGGCGCAGGTATTTACAACCTCGTTATCGGCCTCACGCTGATTTGGGGTTTTGCCGTTAACTATTGGATGGTCACCAATATCGACCCAGAGGCGATTGCCAGTGTTAATCCTTGGATTTTCTTTATCGGCTATTTCGCCTCCTGTTTTTTTGGGATTTATCTGTTCCAAAAATCGACTAACCCCGTTGTCAGTTTTATTGGCTACAACTTTGTGGTCGTGCCCTTCGGCTTAATTATCAATATGGTGGTTAGTCAATACGATCCCGAATTGGTGACTGAAGCCATTCGTATCACAGGGCTAGTGACCATAGCCATGATGTGTTTAGGCACACTCTTCCCCGCCTTTTTCCAAAAAATTTCCGGCGCACTCACGATTGCTTTATTGCTCGTTATCGTCGTCGAACTGATTGAAGTGTTTATCTTTAATACTCACCACGGCATTTTAGATTGGATAGTCGTGCTGATTTTCTGCGGTTATATTGGTTATGACTGGGGACGGGCGAATCAAATCCCTAAAACCATAGATAATGCCATCGATAGCGCCGCCGCTTTGTATATGGATATCATCAACTTGTTCCTACGGATCCTGCGGATTTTAGGGCGAAAATAACTCACCAAGGAGTGTCTATGAAAATCAAATTCCTACTTGTTACTGCTCCACTTCTGGCGAGTGTGGTATTAGTCGGATGCAGTGATACTGAACAAGTAAAAATAGCCAATCCCGCCTCTGAGTATTGTGTCTCCATTGGTGGCAAATTAACAATTGAGAAAACCGCTGAAGGTGAACATGGGATCTGCACCTTACCCAGCGGTGAAGCAATTGAAGAGTGGGCGTTATTCCGTCGCGATCATAAGGAAGAAAAGCCGCAGTAACAGTGGCTATTTTTACCTTTAATAAAAACAGGCGCCATTAGCGCCTGTTTTGTTAGCTGTACTTAATTGGGTCATACTCAACAGTCTTAACGGGCTAAGTGTTCACCGCGCCAGATTTTGCGCTTAGATGCTGACTGGAAACTCCACGCTAAAACCCGCGTAATTTTATTACCCTGCTGCATCTCAATCGTTTTCACAGTATCGACTTTCAACTGCGCTAAGGCTTGATAACAAGGTTTCAGGTTTTCCTTCTTCGACACTAGACTGGTAAACCATAAGCATTGATCTGCAAACATTTGGCTCTCACGGATCATAGTCGTTAAAAACTGTCGTTCACCGCCTTGGCACCAAAGCTCAGCCGCTTGACCGCCGAAATTCAGCTTAGGTGCAACCTTTACCAAGCCACCCCGATTGAGCTGCAGATTATTCACCTTACGCTTTGTACCTTCGCTCGCCTCAGCCATAGAGGCATGAAATGGCGGATTGCACAGGGTTAACGCAAAACATTCTCCGGCTTGAATGATTCCCTTGAAGACCGCCTTGTCATTTGGCTGTAATCGTAAACCTATCTGCCCTTGCAGCACTGGGTTTTGCTCAATAATACTCTGCACATTACTGAGTGAATGGGCATTAATATCCGAGGCGACAAATTGCCAACCGTATACTTGGCAACCCAATATGGGATAAATACCGTTCGCGCCAGTGCCGATATCTAATACCCTAGTTTTATCCAAAGCAAATACATCATCGCCTTCGGCTAGAAGGTCTGCTAAATAATGTAAATAATCGACTCGACCGGGAATAGGAGGACATAACGCTCCATCAGGAATATCCCAAGACTCAATCCCATAATGATATTTCAGTAGCGCCGCATTAAGGATTTTAACTGCTAACGGATCGGCAAAATCGACCGATAAAGCCCCATAAGGCGTGGGTCGAACAAAGGCTTTTAGCTTAGGGAATGAACTCATCAGCGCCGGAAAATCATAGCCGTTCAAGTGTACATTTCGAGGATGTAAAGCTTTTTTAATCTCAGCACTAGGCCTGTTTTTGACCGACTTGGCTTTGCCTTTCACCTCAGTTCTAGCCTGCTTTGGTGCTTTAGTTTTTGCATGACCAATGTTGGCTGTACTCGTTAGGCGTTTCGCAGTCACTAATTGGACGGGTTTCACGGCAGGTTTTGACATAATAGCTCTTGTAACGCAATGGGCCGACCTAAGTCAGCCCATAGAGTGAGGCAGTAAATTAATCGTACAGATAAGAGGTAAACAATAAGTTTACGATCAAGGGTTTACCAGCTTCTTTGGTGATCAAATTGTTAACCATTTCAAAGCACTCACGACGAATCTCTTCACGACCCGTGAGTGACTTAATCTTCTCTTCCGATTGATTGCCTAACACTTCAACAATTGCGGCTCGTAATAATGGATTATGGAGCTCAATTGTCACTAGATCATCTGGACTCTTTACCATTAACTCAACGCTAATCTTCACAAAACCCAATTTCTTGCGATTAGAAATGTAGTTAGTGACAATTTCGGGTTCGAAACCATAGTAGGCATACTCACCCGTAGGTGGGGTTGCTGCTGCAGGTGCAGCTTCTTTTTCATCGGCCGCATAAACACTGAAAATACTTGTAACCAAGATAAGACAGACTGAAAGTAATTTTTTCATAGCGACTTACGGCTCCCTAAAACAATAATGGTAATGGAAGAAACTTCCCAATCTATATAGCCAAACAACCTGAAGATGCGGTATCCGTATCTGGAAGTAGCTTGGGTATATATGCTCGCGTCGCGACATGCTAGACTGCCGACGTTTGTTTATATTGTAACGAGTATTTAATGAATGTGACTAGCTTAAGCTTTCCCTATGGTGAATCTATTCAGTGGTTTTCAGCCGATCTAGCCGACAAACTCCCCAAATCGCCCTTGAAAGAATGGTTGCTTGCCACTGGCAGCCTAACGCAAAAACTCAAAACTTGCTGTGCTCAATTTGAAGTAAAGATACTAGGCGAAGGACTGCATGCTCCCTTAGAGGGCGAATATCCCCAGCAAGGTGCTGTATGGATCCGTGAAGTCTTGCTTTGCCTCGACTCGATACCTTGGGTATTTGCCAGAACCTTGATCCCTGAAAAATTAATGGCCGAGCGCAAAATGGATTTCCTTAGTTTGGGTACTCGCCCCTTAGGTGAATTACTGTTTAGCCAAGATAACTTCATCCCCGGTAGAATCGAAGTTGCCAGTTTCGAAACCTGTAGTCGCCTTGCCCACTTAGCTGAAAGTTTAGATCAAAGTGTCGAACATGCACTCTGGGGACGCCGCCGCTATTTCCATCACGGTGAGCATGAAATGATCGTCAGCGAAATCTTTCTGCCAGCGGCCGAGCAAGCTATCCGTCAGTTGTAAACTTTAGACTTCATCCAAAGCTTAGTCAGAATTTAGCCTCAAGACAGATAAAAAATGCCTCTAGATCAGAGGCATTTTTGTTCGGGTTTCAAACAATCAACTTAGTGGACATTTAACTTAGTGCACATTTAACTGGCGGCGCCAAGTCAATAAGCTAAGGAAGGCAAGGCTTAACCAACCTAAGCTGCCGCCACCTGAACCCTCACTGGCCGGCGGAGTTACTGGAGGCGTAACAGGTGCAACAACCGTTACCGTCGAACTGCTAATCGCCTTAGTATTTTGCGCATCGATAACCGTAAGTGTCACTGTATAAGTGCCAGCCTTCGCATAGGTATGGGTTGGCGCCGTGACAGTGCTTGTCGTGCCATCACCAAAATCCCAAGCGTAGGTTAATACTCCCATACCACCATCAACGTTACTGGTGAAGTTCACCGCTAATTGACTAACTGTCTTACCAAAACTGACAGTTAACGGCGCTATAGCATCAGAGTTCGCATTCGCAAGACGAATAACCGCAGTACCATTGTTGCTGGCTTGAGATAGTACCTGCATTGTCAACCCTAGCTGCTGCAACACCATACCTGACTGTGGCTGTAGTGGCGCGCTGTAATCAAAACTGTCATCGAACAGGCTGACAGCATCGCGATGATTGTCCTCAAAATAGAAGGTTTGATTTACTGTACTAAAGGCCGCATCACGAATTTGTACGTCGGTAGAGCGAGTGCCAATCATGTTTTGGTCAGCATCAATCACGCCAATCAAGCCATGGCCAGCATGGTTTGAAACGTTATTGTCTCTGAAACCTAAATCTTCTAACCAGAGTAAAACTCCGGGATCAAAGCTTTTTGCTTTCAAACCCGCATCGACACCATTATGGCTACGCAGCTGAATAATATAACGAGACTGGGATTTTGGATCCGGACGAGAATCCTTAATCCGGCTATAGCCATAAAGCGTCATTTTATCCGCAACTTCAGCGTTATCACCATATAACTCAGTGGTATTTTGTTTAACACTGATGTTATCAATAGTGATCCCTGACTTAGAGGTTAAATCATCGGTGACATAGTTGATCTCGACAGCAACAGATTTTCCAGCATATGCGGTTAAATCATATTCTAATGTTACCCAAGCATCGCTACCATCCGCAGACGACTCGCCAGTAATAATATGACGAGCGCCATTTATCCCATTGTTCGACTTAGTGTAATTACCTGCAATGGCCACACCATCCACTTTCACCTGCATGTAGTCAAAGTCAAGTTCAATACTCCAACGAGCCTTCATACTCAGAATCAGTTTATCTGTGGTTACGGCAGGTAATTTAACATTAAAAATCATACTGTTATTCAGCATATTCCCTTGACCAGAATAGTACTGATAACTGCCCTGATAAGGTGTTTTAAAAGGAATTAGCGTTGGAGGAAGTGGAATAGAGATCTGATTAACCGCCTGATGATTAACCGCCTCATTCAACGTCACTTCCATGCCTGATTTGGGAATGCTATCTAAGGAAATTTCACGTTCATTTAACCACTTACCTTTGTATCTTTTCTGTAGATAAGATCGAGCATAAGGACTAAAACCACTCGGCTGAGCGCCAGGAATAGCACCAGCCCAACTACCACCAGACATTAAAGACCATAGCCCCACAGGCGAGCCGTCTTTCTTATCATTTTCAGAGGTATCGTACTCATCAGGCAGACCTAGATCATGGCCAAACTCGTGGGTACACACGCCCGTTGCCGCATCGATAGGCTGAATGGTATAACCGAATACTTTTTTGTTGGTACCAGTAAGCGCATAACCATTGGTTGCTTGGTCGACATAATATCGATGCGACCATATCGCACTTTCACCTAGTTTTCCGCCACCGACCTCTTCGCCTACGCTAGAGTGGAAAATCATCACATGGTCGATAATGCCATCGGGCTCATCGTAAATACCGTTACTGTTCAAATCATTTTGGTCTTCAATATCATAGCTAGCCAGCTCTGCTTCAGACATATTTGCAACAGCTTGAGATACGGCTTCTTTGACCAATTGTTCGACCTGTGAATCACTACGGGTATCTGGATCATTAGCACCATAGTATTCAGCATTTTGCGAGGCGGTATACCAGCCCTTCACATCCCCAGTAAAGGAGAAGGTTTGCCCAGATACCGCTTGATAATATTGATACCCCGAATCTAACGTCTGCCCCTGTGGACCTTTGAAGCCCGTAGGCGAAAAGAGTAATTCCTTGTAGTGGGACGCAGGATAACTCGGGTAATACATGTCTGTATCCCCCGCTTTTAAGCCATTGTCATCATGTTTTAGATCAGCAAAATCCACTAATACTGTGAGCACTTTAACGGTTTTCTTTACATCCGCATCGGCCTGTAAACGCTGTGCAGGTGAGCGCATCATTTGCGATGATTTAGCTCTTTGTAGACGCGCATGTTCAGCTTCAACTTCGATGCGTGGCGCTTTAGGTTGTGCCAAAGTGGCGCGATGAATATAAGCTTCTATCGCCTCCTGCTTTACGCTATCACTGGCATCGGCGGCCACTTCGCCACGCTTAATCAACCAATATAAAATTCGATCTTTATTAATCACACCCGCATCTGCAGGTGTATGATTCGGAGCCGCAATACTCGCGCCGCTAATCAATGCCAACATCAGTCCAAACGCTGTTACGCCTTTTGTACTTCGCATTTTTAACATCCTTACTGTAACAGCCAACGCCATTCTATTTATTAAGACTAGTGTCTCTTTGTATTAAGACAAATTACCTTTAATGAGTAACCTACTCAGGGTTTATCCATCTTCAAGTGATAGAGACAGAGTTTTCGACATTAGCAGCACTGCACTTCAGTAACAACTTGATACACCTGTTCGCAGGTAAGATTTGCACTTTTGTCAGCAAATATTCAGCAAACCTCTGTGCTGACTCAATTCCAAGCCAAATCTCAGCCATAAAAAAACCGCATTAACAACGTTAATACGGTTTCGTTTTGATCAAACTAGATAAAGTTAGCCAGCGGTTTTCAGATAGTTTGAAATACCGTCGAGGAACATTTGTACTGAGATCATGACCAGCACCATACCCATCAAACGCTCGACTGCTGTGAGCCCCTTTTCCCCCAGCACACGGGTGAAAAGTTTATAAAACATTAAGATCACCGCACTCGCCCCCCAAGCTGACACTAACGCTATGGTCCAATCGCCCATACGTGAGCTATCGGTATGCGCCAGTAAAATCAAGGCTGCAAGAATCGATGGGCCAGCCATCAAGGGAATAGCCATAGGCACGATAAAAGGCTCTTCTCCCGCGGCTAATCCAACGACACCACCGGGTTGGGGGAAGATCATCTTAATCGCGATCAAAAACAGAATAATACCGCCTGCAATACTCACAGATTCGGAACGAAGATTTAAGAAACTTAAAATGGCTTCACCCGCATAAAGAAAAGACAGCATGATCACTAAGGCGAAAAGTAACTCGCGGATGAGTACCTTACGACGTTTCTTGGGATCGATATGCCGCAGAATCGATGCGAAAATCGGCAAATTCCCCAAAGGGTCCATGATCAGAAACAACATTACCGCAGCAGAAAATATATCCATTTAACGTATCAACACCCAAGCCAACATAAGCCGATATTATATACCCAAACAACCTGAAGATGCAGGATTCAGCGGGAATGTAACGCACTTTAGGCAAGGCGGTTATTTGCGGACCTAGTGGGCTAAGTTAAAAATAACCAACACGGCATAAAGTACGT
Organism: Shewanella sp. SM32; assembly: GCF_025654235.1. Classification (NCBI taxonomy): domain Bacteria; kingdom Pseudomonadati; phylum Pseudomonadota; class Gammaproteobacteria; order Alteromonadales; family Shewanellaceae; genus Shewanella; species Shewanella sp. SM32. The sequence continues at coordinate 10,969 of NZ_JAKKRO010000017.1, forward strand.
TACAACCCGCCGGAACGGAGCGCCTAGGGAGCTCCACTTCCGTGTTGCAACAATTCAAAAGGTGGCCGACATTCTGTCATTGATGCGCCTTGAATTGAAGCACCCTAGGCGCTCTGAAACTCGTATCTTCAGGTAGCTTGGGTATAGTACCTTTTCTCGAGTTAGATCTGAAAATTTCTCCGCAGAATGGCCAAAGTGAATAAAATTCTCACCTTCAAAACACAGTATAAAATGTCAGTTGAGTAAATTGCCTGCAAGTCACTGCTCACTTTGCTTTACAGCTGGTATACTATGGCGTTTTTTCAGCAAATTTTCCGTGGAATCCATGCTCTATCTTCTTGCTAGCTGTATCGCACTCTTAATTGGCCCTCTGTTTTATCGCTACTTCTCATCGAGTAGTGGCTTACAAAAGGGGCTCGATGGTTTTATATTCGTCTCATTAGGCGGATTAGTGCTGATCCACATCTTGCCAGAATTACTCGAGCATGGTGGCATGCTTGCGATCGTCTTTGTACTCCTCGGCATCTGGGGGCCTACCGCCAGCGAACGCCTATTTCACCGTTATTCAGAAGTCACCCATAATTTTACGCTTTTCTTGGGTATTGGTGGCTTATTACTGCATACCATCACCGATGGCACCGCTATGGTTTTGGCGCAGCAAGACGATAACTCCATTCTGCTAGCTCTTGGTGTCATACTCCACCAATTACCCGTCGGTTTTGCAGTATGGTGGATACTTAAACCCCATCTTGGAACACGTTGGACACTTATGATCTTTGCAGCCCAGATGCTATTTACAGGCATAGGCTATTTCGCCGGTGAGCAACTACTTCCTTATTTAAATATCGATGACACTGTCTACTTACAAGCCTTTATTACAGGCACAATTCTGCATGTGGTACTACATCAACCCCATGGTCAGCATGAAAGTGATACGCAAGGCAAATATGAATACCAAGCTGGCATAGGTAGTTTGCTCGGCATCGGCTTACTCGTGATGTTGCTATTAATGGATTCAGGCGGCCACGGCCACGAACATGCCCACCATGATCACAGCACAGAGCAATTAATGACTTGGCTATTAAAGCTCGCACCCGTGTTGCTGCTGAGCTATGGTGCGGCTGCGTTGCGCTTTAAATTAGGTTTGACGCCGCAGGATAGCAGTTTAGCCCGTCGCTGGTTCCAACGCTTAGCAGGGCCTGAAGCCTTAGTGATCACAGCTCTACTTCTCGGTCCTTGGTTAGCGTTATTCCAATTGCTTGTAGTGTTTATTCTGAGTGCATATTTAAGCCATGCTAACGTCACCATTACCGATCCACACACTAAATTACCCAGCAATTCACTGCGTTTCGGCTTTGCTCATTTAGTCGATCGCAGCGCACCTTGGATTTTACTTAGCCTAGTATTAGTGAATTTAATTGGCCACCCTTCAATGCCCTTAAGCAATCCATTGCTACAGGTTGTTGTGCTATTGCTTGTATTTTTACCTATGCGTTTCTGCAACTTAGGCGCTGCCGTACTCGCTCTTGCACTGGCTTATAGTGGCTGGAGTCCTATTGCGATTATGATGCCGCTGATTGCAGCACCTGTGCTCAACATAGCTCAGCTTAAGTTAATGACATGGACGCAAAGGGCGATATTACTGAGTATTATTGCGCTGAGTTTAGCCGCAGCCTTACGCTTGCCACTATGGTTCTCCTTATTTACCTTGCCTGAAGTCGTGAACTTAATTGCTCTACTGATCCTCTCAGGGTTGTTTGCCGCCAGCTTACTGCGCTTAGGTCCACGTAAATTTTTACGCCGCTTAATGCTTAGCAAACCGGTAGCACATGCGCATAGTCACGCCCATAGCCATTCCCACGAGAATACACATACTCATGAATCTAGCGCTTCGCACACAGACGAGCAGAAACCTGTTGTGACACCTAGTGCAGATAAACATGTACATGAACACGCAAAAACGGATAAGCACTCGCACCACTAACGCTGTTCATTTGTGAGCAGACAGGCTAAGTTAATCTACCTTTGGATTAATTTAGCCTGCTATGTGCATACTCTTTGTCGCCATTAATGCTCATCCTAAGTATCCCTTAATCATCTGTGCCAACCGCGATGAGTTTCATCATAGACCAACTGCGCCAGCGCATTTTTGGCCGCCGGAAGAAAACATTCTCGCGGGTAAAGATCTGCAGGCCGGTGGCACTTGGTTTGGCATCAATAAACAAGGACAAATTGCTGGCGTAACCAATCTGCGCGTTCCACAAAAGAACCCTGAAGCCATGCGTAGTCGTGGCGAGCTGATTACTATGACGCTCAACTCAGGGTCGCTCGTGTGCCCTAATTGGCTCGTTGAACATAGCGACAATTATCAGCCGTTCAATCTCATCTTCGGCCAAGGTACTGACTTATATTGTTTTAACAGTATCAATAAAGACACAGTAAAACTTGCCGATGGATTTCATGCCATTAGCAATGGTGCACTCGATGATATTTGGCCGAAAATGGCGAAGGGACAGCAGGCGTTAGAAGCGGCAATCAGCCAGTCCAGCAGTATAGAAGTGCAAGTACTGTTACAACTAATGAAAGACGATTCCCAGCCGCAAGATAATGAGCTGCCTAATACGGGAGTAGGGATCGAGTGGGAACGGCGTTTAGCTGCGATTTATATTCGTCACCCCGACTATGGCACCCGCTCCACCAGCATTCTGCTTGAAGATGCTGAGGGCGGTATGCATTTCACCGAAGTGAGATACGATGGCAAAGGTAGACAGCTTGGACAGCAGGATTTCCATTTAACTCTGCCTGCCGAGCCGCCCACCAAACCAGACTGTTTATTATCGCAAATCTAATTTGAACTGCTGTGCAGCACTGAGTGTAAAGGACACGGTTTAGTCTGAACTGTGGTCCATAGTGATCACCCAACGATCGTCGATTTTTTCAATCAACAGAGTAAACACGCCCGTTGGGGCATCTTTTATCCGCCGTAAATCCCAGCGCCCAACAACCATAGCGGCGTAATTACTGAGCATTTTTATTTCTTTGATAGTGAACTTCAGTTCACCAAGCGCTTCTTTATTTGGATAATTTTTCTTATAGGCAGCGAGAGTTTCTTCCCAGCCAAAACGAAACTTACCATTAGAGACAAAACGCAGTTGATCACTCTTCCAATAGCCTTGCATATAAGCATCGAGATCGCCGCGATTCCAGGCGTCTTCTTGGCCTTTGAGCATCTGCGTAATTTCATCCGTCGGCACCGCATTAACATGACAAGTCAGCAAGAGTAACAGTGCCGCAAAAACACGCTGCCAGATAACCTTGTTTAATAGTCCATTTTTCAACATAGTATCGTTCCCCCACAATCAATCAGGTTAAACTGTACTATACCGAATTCAGTACAGACTATCTTGTTTAAGCCAGTTTAAAATCTAAAAAAGCTGATGATATTATTAATTTTTCGACTCTGGGCACCGAACTATGTTTACACCACTTTGCCGTTGGCTACTTAACACTTCAGGCTGGCAGATAGAAGGCCAACTGCCCGACTGTGCTAAATACATCATCATAGTTGCACCGCACACTAGTAACTGGGACTTCATTGTCGGCATTTTAGCCCGTGGCGCCCTAGGTATCCGCATTCACTTTCTCGGCAAACACCAACTCTTTATCCCGCCTTGGGGCTGGTTTTTCCGCGCCATTGGCGGCAGTCCGGTGGATCGGCGCAAGAACAACAACTTAGTCGATGCCGCCGTGCAGCTGTTTGAGTCAAAATCCGATTACAAGTTAGCGCTAGCGCCAGAAGGCACCCGCGGCCCAGTGACGCGCTGGAAGTGCGGCTTTTATCATATCGCCAGCAAGGCCCAAGTACCCATTACACCCGTTGGCTTAGATTTTAGCCGCCGCACTGTCGTTATCCGCACACCACTGCAACCCAGTGACGATATCGTGACCGACATGCAAGAGATTTTGAGCTTCTATCGCACCATTAAAGGCCGTCATCCCAAGGTGATCCCTGATTTTATAGCGAGTGCCAAATATTAACATTTATTCCATTTAGAGCAGCAAATATGCAACCCGAAACCTGGTTACTCTATTTATTTGCCATTGTATTGATTGGGATTTCACCCGGTCCTATCGCTATGTTGTCTATGTCCCATGGGATCCACTTCGGCAAGATGCGCAGCATAGCCACAGGCCTTGGCAGTGTTAGCGCCGCTTTAATCTTAATGATGGCGTCAGCGGCAGGACTGGGGGCGATTATTAGCGCCTCAGAATACGGTTTTACCCTGCTCAAATGGTGCGGCGCGGCCTATTTAGTATTTTTAGGTATTAAGCTGTTATTGACGAAAAACCAAGCTCAAGCCCTTGAAGTTAGCCCGTCAGAGGGCAAAGGTACGCCTGCGCAGCTTTATAAGCAGGCGTTTCTAGTGGGGATCAGTAATCCGAAGGATTTACTGTTTTTTGCCGCGTTATTTCCGCAATTTATCAATCTTGCCGCGCCGCAATTACCGCAACTGACCATTCTTGCCGTCACTTGGGCCGTGGTGGATTTTAGCTTTGTGATGATTTATGCCTGCATGGCCAATGTACTTGCGCCCAGCCTAAAGGCGAGCAACAAGCTGCATTGGTTTGACAGAACCAGCGGCGGTGTATTTATCACCTTAGCCGCGATTCTTGTCTCTCGAAACTAAATCAACAGTCATCAAACTAGTCGACCTTAACCGACTTTAAACTGCGAATATCATTGCCTGTTGGCGCTTGGAACGCCTGCAGACCAAACTCAGGCAATATTGCAAAAACATGGTCGAAGATATCCGCTTGTATCGCTTCATAAAATGCCCAGCGAGTGTCGTTAGTGAAGATATAAATCTCGATCGGTAGACCCTCTGTGGTCGGCGCTAATTGGCGAACCATTAAGGTCATATCCTTGTGGACTTTATCGTGACGCTGTAGGTATTCCTGCAGATAAGCGCGGAAAGTGCCGACGTTAGTCAAATGGCGGCCGTTCACTTTCATATCGAGATCCGACACTCTGGCATTCGACTCACGAATTTCGTTTATTTTTGCGGGGAAATATTCTTTTAAGCAATTGATCTTACTGAGACGTTCGCGCTCTTCCTCGGTCAAAAACTTTATGCTGTTGATATCGATATTGATCGCGCGTTTGATCCTGCGACCGCCCGACTCAGACATACCCCGCCAGTTGCGAAACGCATCCGACACTAAGGCATAAGCAGGGATCATAGTGATGGTTTTGTCCCAGTTGCGCACTTTCACCGTGGTCAGCGAGACTTCTTCTACCGCACCGTCGGCGCCGTATTTATCCATCTGGATCCAGTCGCCTTTACTCACCATACGGTTAGCCGCTAACTGAATGCCCGCCACAAAACCTAAGATAGTGTCGCGGAACACTAACATCACAAAACCCGTTGCCACACCTAAGCCGCTGAGGAAGTACACAGGTGATTGATCGGCCAAGATTGAGATAGAAACGATAATCCCAACAAAGAATAAAAATAGCTTAGTTAACTGTACGAAACTCTTAACAGGCAAGCGCCGACTCACCAGATTCACATCTGAAATTTCATCAACCGCATCCATACCTGCATACATAGCGCGGATAATCAGCACCACTAACCAAATACTCAGTAATCGGTCGACTAGCCCGCTTAGCAGTGGATGCTCAGTCAGCGCGATTGGCACTAATAGATTAAGTACGATAGCGGGCACAAGCATGGCCAGCTTTTCAAGCACCTTATAACGCATGAATACATCGTCCCACGTCGCCTTAGAGCGCAGGATTACCATATTCACCGCACGAATCACCACGCGTCGGACAATAAAATAAGCGATGCTCGCTAACAGTAAGCAAGCAATGACCATAACTGTGGTCGATATTCCATCAGAGGGTTGGCTATCAATCCCAAAGCCCGCTAACCATGCCGAAATTTCGAGCCTTATTTCCTGATCCACAATTTCACTCCAACGTAGGCGCTAGCGCAACAAACCCATACAAAGGTAACTGCCGAGTTGACCTCGGTTAAATGCCACCCTAGAAAACACTCAAATCAAAACACAAAATATTTACAAATACTTATTTTAAAAGAGATTTTAGCATTTTGAATTGACCCCGCACACAGGAAAATGAACAATATTTCCCCTATCCCTAAGGAAACCATCCCATGTGTCGTCATTCATATACGCTAGCCTGTCTTAGCATTGGACTCCTGAGCCTATGCCAACCGCTTCAAGCGGCCGAATATAGCACTTCTAAGCAATTAGTTAGGCCAGATAAATCAGACGAAACTGCCAATGCACCTTATATCGCCCTTATGCTCGATTATATTCCCGCCACAGATAATCTCTATGGCATTACAATCGCCCCCTATCATTTCGATAATAATTACCAACAATGGGGTTATTACCTAGGCTATGCCCGCAGTCGTGAAACCGATATTATCGTGCCAGAACCCGCGCAGTCCTATCGCCAAGAAAGCCTCTTCCGCTTAGGCTTAAGCTACAGCTTAACGGCAGATTTAAGCTTTTATGCCGGCGGCAGTGGCTATATCAGCACAGTGTCTTACACGAATAACATTTCACCCAAAATTGTCGATGGCAAACCCACATGGGAAGAAGATAAAACGACCCGTTGGGGCGCAGAAGCTGGGTTAAGATATCGAATCACTGAGCACTTCATACTGAGTGCCGGTTATAACTCCAGCACAGAATCCACTATTTTAAGCATAGGTTACGCGGGCTAAGCTCCTAGCGATTGGGCTTGAGCTATTTATTGCGTTAGCTCGGCTCGCGCCTTAGCAAGATCAGCCTCGACTTCGGCGACTTTATTGCGTTTCTTGTTGATTTTATCCATAGAACGACCTTCTTCTATGGCTTTGGCCAATTCGTTTTGGCGCTCGGTGAGTTTTTCCTCTAAAGCCTCAACTTTAGCGACTCGCTCGGCGTATAAGCTATCATCGTCGCAATGGGTTGAAACTTCGTCATAGGCCTTTTCAAGTCCCGCGACTTTATGCTTATTACCTGCCGCTTTTGCTTGGGCAAGTTCGGCACTAATGGCATCTAATTTCGCCGCGCAACCCACTTTCGGTGCTTCAGCAGCCAAAGTGACAGTGCTAAATGCCAATCCAATCACTAAGCCATAAATTCCATGTTTCATCTGCATCTTAATCTCCTGTTACTTTATTCATTGAGCATACCGCTCATGTACACCTATCTAATAGTGCCACAGTCAGCTAGCTCAATCTGTACTAGCGTTAAAATCTCGCCATTAATCCACTTTATTCATCAAAACACGACTTAGACAGTGACTAACATGCGGCAAATTGTTTATGTTAGGGCAGAATATTGACTCAGACGGATATCGGAGCCAGAAAATTAATGCACACTTCATTACGCCTTAGCGCACTTAGCTCATTGTTATTGCTAACATCATCGGTTATGGCGGCCGACGTAGCCAATATCACCCTAGAAAATGGCGCCCAAGTCAGACTCAAAGACGACTTTACCTGGGAATACGTGATCACTGAAACCAAAGCAGCGCCCAATGCCTTAGCCACTGCAGCCGTAGCAAGTGCATCGAGCAATATTGCCAGTGTCCCAAGTGCCGCAGTTACCACTCAAACTGTTGCTGCGCCAGTCACCACCTTGACCGCCACTGCGATTACCCAACCTGAGCTATTAGGCTCAACGGTAAAAGATGGGATCAAAGTCAGCTTTGCTGAAGGTCAATGGAAAGGCGACAAACTCGGACTCAGCTTCGATCTCGCCAGCACCAGCAATGAACACGTTACCTTAGTTGAAGTTGAAGCTAGCTTCTTCGCCGATAATGGTACTTTGCTCAAAACCGAAAAACTCGAAGTGTGGGAAGCCATTTTCCGCATGCCTGAGACCTATCTACGCAAAGGCGAACAGCGTAAAAGCAGCGTCATTTGGGTCGAAGGCATAGATAAATCCCAATGGCAGAAGCAGCTCATTAACCTCAAAATAACCGAAATTAACTCACGCTAACAGGCAAAGAAGTAAGGGATTGCGAACCCGTTTTCAATCCCTTATCAACACTTTTATCAAATGTTATTGCTTTGTAGAGCCTGTGTTCGAGTAGAATGACAACACTTACTCTCCCTTTATTTTGAGCCCACGAGCAAGATGCATAATCTGATATCCAATCCAGCATTGTACCTTGTTGCTACGCTCTGTAGTGTCAGCCCCTTGTGTTATGCCGACACAGTTTTTTTGCTCAATGGCGATAAAATTAGCGGTGAAATTAAAGAGTTTAACGATCAAAATCTCATCATCAACACCAGTTATACCCCTAAAATTACCATTCAACGCAGTGCTATTCTCAGCCTCGAAGTCACAGATACTAGACCTTGGAGTGTCAGTCGTTCCATACAGGACATAAGTATTCAAGCCTCTAATGAACATGGCATGGTATTAATTAATAACCAGCACACTCCCGTGAGTGAGTTGAGATTCTCGCAGCACTATGCAAACTCAGATTGGAATTTTAACGGTAGTGTAGAAACCACACTTGATGTCACCAAAAACAAGAAAAATAGTCAGAAGCTACATATCAAAGGCGATATCACAGCGGAAACCTTGCAATGGCGACATAATATCAAGACCGAAGTGCGCTACGAAACCGAAGATGACGTGACTAAGCGCAACACCCTCGAAGGACATTATTCATTAGACTATCTGCTCAATGAGCATTGGCTGTTACGTCAGGAAGATTTTTATGAAGAAGATAAACTCGGCATCGATAGCCATAGTTATTATGCGGGGCTCGGTCCTGGTTATCGCTTTTGGGGTGCTGGGCGCGATAAATTAGACTTCGTCGTAACCTACAACCATTTTTGGCTTGAACAACAGTCCTTTAAACTAGAACTAAATGCTTGGGCGGCCTCACTTAACTATAAACAATATTGGTTTGGTGGCATTTTAGAGTCCTATGCCGATCTGCAAATTGCCTTCCCAGATATGCCTTCGATTGATTACATCTCAAACTCGACAGTAGGACTTAAATATCTGCTAACTCAGCGGATTTATTTGTCATTTAAATATGACTTCAACGACACTAAAACAGTGATAGGCAATACGAGAGATACCAGCTACACCTTAGGATTAGGGGTTAACTTCTAATCCTGGCTCCCGATACGCTAACCTGTGAGCCATAGGATGTTCATCATTCAATTGCAGTAAATCCCATAAGTTACCGTAGAGATCTTTAAACACAGCGACTGTGCCATAGTCTTGTTCTTGCGGCTCGCGCGCAAACTCCACGCCATCGGCGACCATACGTTGACAATCCCGCCAAAAACCACCGGTATTCAAGAATTTAAACAGGGATATCCAAACAATTTGAGGATTCAGCTAGCTTAGCGAGCAACGGTTTTCCTCGCATTATATCAGCCCCTCGATTGAGGGGCTTTCTATCATTGATTAGAGACTTCCAGCATTATACAGCGGCGCCCAAGCGCACATTGTACGATTGTTACTTACATCAAACAGATTGAAACGACTACAGTTATTGTCATAGTTATAACTACCAATGTTGATTCTATATTGTCCAAAATGTACATCTTGCAACGACACATGGCGGCCATCCTTTAATAAAGAAAAATGCAAATGTGGCCCAGTTGAACTCCCACCTTCACACAAGGCTGCATTTTTATTATTTGCATAAATGCCCATCACGGTATTCTGGTTTACATATTGACCATTACGCACTGTAATTTGATCCATATGATAATAGTTAGTCGCCCAACCGTTAGCATTTGTCACCCGTACTTGGCAGCGAGACAACACATTGACAGTCCCATCATGTGCGGAAGCAACCGAATAAGTCGGACTCCCCCATTGTGGCCAATCGTAGGATACATCGATTGATGATAGCGGATAGCCAGACCCAGTATGCGAATGAGCACCATTGGATTGCCATGAATATCCCTGTCGCCAAGGCATTTGCAGCATGTTACTGGGTGGCAGACTACTCGCGGTAATATTCGCCAATGGGACGACTTGTTGCATCGACTGAATTGAATCAGCTACAAGCGGATTTTTAGCAACTGAACTCATTAACAACTCACGGTCAGTATTGCCAAATAATAATCTAAACTGCTCAATGAATGGGTCCAATCCCAAAGCGTGCTCACCCGTCATAACGGCATCTTGCTGTTGCTCTATCCTACGACCGTTTAACAAAGCCAATAATGCGAAACTCGATGCGTTAACTGCGTAGGTACTTGGCGGGTATAGGCCTTTTAATTGAGACTCTTCATAGGCATAAAAACGTTGTGATAGCTGAGCCAATACATCTTGGAGTTGTTCCTCAAAACCCTGTTTATCCGATAATGTTCCCAAAGGTCGGTTAAGCGCTTCAGCTGTCGGAGACGAAATTAACTGAGATTGCATTTCCATCAAAGTCAGTATGACTTTGGGGTTAATACTATAATATCCAGCCCAATGCGTAATCGCCTCTTCTTTATCGATTAAATCAGGAACATTGACGTAAATAAAGTCAGCTAAATCAAACTGCGATGCATCTACGCCATATAAAAACATCAGATTATTAAATGGCAGTAACACACTAGGCATATCTACCATTTTCATTTCTTCTGCATCAATATGATACTGACTGGTTGGCATATCAGATGCGAACGATGGTAACGCTATTATCGCGGAGACACTTAACGCGCGGCCTATCCATAATGCCGTGCAACGTATTTTAAAAAAATTCATACTTATCAGATTCCTTTAGTAAGTCACTCAGATTAAATATTATTTTCAAATGCCAGCTTGCTTTAGACGTAATGATATTCACGACTAAATTTTTATAGCTAGAGAACATTAAAGAAGCTAAGTGACAATAATCGCCTATGCAAATAAGTGACGTATAAAACTGTCAACAAAAACTGACGCTCATTAATTTAAATGTGAGTTAAATACTAAAGTACGAAAAAAGTGAATGGGTAATTATAAAAACCAAAGAATAATTTATTCGATAGATATTTAATTTTGAATAAAAACATAATGGCATTGGCCGATCCATTATAAAATCTATCCGTTCCACAAGAATAAATTGAAATTTACAGTGAATTCCCAATAAAAATGATCAATAACTGAGAATTTTAAACGAACTTAACAGAGGTCAAACACAAAGAGTATTCCCAGTGTTTGACCCCATTAAATAGCTTGCGCGGTAATTCATACGAAATACTGAATCTTAACTCATTCGCTTAGCCATGACATGATTCGGGTTCAATTGCAGTAAATCCCATAAGTTACCGTAGAGATCTTTAAACACAGCGACTGTGCCATAGTCTTGTTCTTGCGGCTCGCGCGCAAACTCCACGCCATCGGCGACCATACGGCGATAATCACGCCAAAAGTCATTGGTATTTAAAAATAAAAACACCCGACCACCCGCCTGATTACCGATAAAATCGAACTGCTCAGGTTTAGACGCCCGCGCTAACAAGATAGAAGCGCCCTTAGAACCCGGTGGGGCAACAACGACCCAGCGCTTATCTTGCTCGGCTTGATAAGTGTCTTCGACTAATTCGAATTTTAATTTATTCACATAAAAATCAATCGCCTCGTCGTAATCTCTTACGACTAAGGCGATATGCACTAGAGCTTGTTTCATGGCGACCTTAAATCAATCCTATTTGGTCACCAGTTTACAGGTCATTTCTGGTGCTTCGTAGCCCCAAACCACTTTCGCTTCGCCTTGATGTTCCCAAAGACTTTCATTACGACCTTGATACTTAGCGCCGCTGCCGCTGGGTTGCACAAACATTAATGAAGTACTATCACCATGTTCAGCAATCAGGGTGGCAGGTTCGGTTTTAAAATAAGTCACGACCACTTCGTTAGCAGGATTGCCGTCACAGGCATAAAACACTGGGCCGGTCATTTCTACTAAACGATATTGTGCCTGCAGTTCGGCAATGCGGGTTTGATAGCTAGATTCAATACACGCGTGCTTATCGTCGCTCTTCCAGCATTCATTACGGCCTTTCACCCAACCACGTTGCATCGCCTTTAAAGTAGGAGGTTGTTCATTCTTCGCTTTTTCAAGCGCTTGGCTATAGACCTTAGCTAACTGATTATCAAGTTGGTTCAGCCCTGCATCCTTACAGACCATGTCTTCAATGCTGCCAGCATTCACTTTCGTGCAGTCAAAAGAAGGTGCATTAGCCGCCATTACTCCCGCACTTAACGCGCTAACCATCACGCCTGCGGCACAGTACCATTTGAAACCCAATCGATTACTTATCATCTTATTTGTTAACTTAGCCATCTCAATTCCTTTGTATTTCTGTGGTTTGTTTCAACGCTTGCCATAGCTAACCCTATATAGGCTTAACCGAGCCTGACTCAAAGCACTCTGCCTTGAAGAACCATGCCTTAAAGTGCACTCATAGTGATGTGATTTACTTTTATCTCGGTTCTAACTTAAGACTTAACCCTCAGCCGATATGCTGCGAAAACACCTAATTCTAGTGCGCTGCGAGGAAAATGCCCAGAGACTAAGAGCCACTTACCAATCTGTGTCCGCCTGCATAATCGGACTCTTTAGCGCTAAAAAACCACAAAATCCTGGCGAAATTGACTTACTCCAATTTGTGCATAGCTGATTAAACTAATGACAAAACGGTTAATTTTTTGCTTTGCACGCGATAGTGGTTGAATTTTCGAGTAAAATTGACTATTTTCACGCCGTTTGTCTCTTCACAAGGAAAAGGATCAACATGGAACAAGTTATTACCGCAGGGAACGAGAATCCCATTCAAATGACAGATATTGTCTATTCGAAGGAAAAATCGCTGTTCACTCTGTTAGCTATTATTTCTGGGATCGTCTGGGCGGCATTGATCATAGGCACTTTTGGCATGGCGCTGCTCTATGTGTTGATGTTTTTTATTATTTATCTCTTTAGCCACTCCGCCTTTATCAGCTACTTAAAAGGCACGGCTGTCGAAATCAATGCAGAGCAATTTCCTGAATTACATAAACAATATTTAGCGTGTTGCGAACGTTTAGAAATGCGCGAGCCACCACGCGCTTACTTATTGGCAGCTGATGGCATGTTAAACGCACTGGCGACACGCTTCCTCGGTCGCAACTATATAGTGCTATTTTCATCGATTGTGGATGCGCTTGAGTCAGATAAAGATGCGCTCAACTTCTATATCGGTCACGAGTTAGGCCATATTCGCCGCAATCATATAGGTAAAGCGCCCTTCTTAGTCTTCGCCACTTGGTTACCTTTAGTGGGTGCGGCTTATTCTCGCGCCTGTGAATATACCTGCGATCTCCACGGATTACGTTGCTGCAACAGCTTACGTTCAGCCACAAATGCCGTTGCTGTGTTAGCCGCTGGTGTCGAGCAATGGAAACGTATGAATGTGGATCAATATATCCGCCAAGCCAGTGAGTCGAGTGGTTTTTGGATGTCGCTGCACGAGCTTAATGGCAGCTATCCTTGGTTGACCAAGCGCATGGCGAGAGTCCAAGCCAAAGCACAAGGAGTGGAATATGCACCGCCATCACGCAGTGCATGGGCCTATGTACTCAGCTTCTTTATGCCACGTTTAGGCACAGCAGGCGGTGGATTGATAATCTTCGCTGCGATTATTGGTATTGCTGCAGCAGTCGCGTTGCCAGCGTATAAGGACTATCAAGAGAAGATGGGTGCCGCCACGAGTTATGAGGCGCCAACCACGACCGAAGCCACACCAGCAGCATTGAATGTACCCGATGCGGCACTGGCCATTGCCAGTATCGACCAGCAACATCAAGCACTGGCACCGATCACTGACATCTTAGTCGGTTACTATCAAACCAACAAAGCTTGGCCAACCGAATTGGATGTGCTTGGACTCACGGACGAGCAGATTGCGACATTTAATCTGTACACAGATGGCATAGTCGGTTTTATAGGAAGCGAAGCACTCGGGGATTATCAAGGCTATGAAGTCTATCTATCGCCTCAAGTTGATGAGCAAAATAATATCACTTGGGTTTGCAGCAGCAACGGTATTCCGGATGAATATCTGCCAGTAGATTGCCAAGGCTAATCCTGAATTTGCCCAATTAGCTGAAAGAAACTTTTACTGAGGAAGCTAATTGTATTTCCTGAGGAAATAGTAAAAAGCACAAACATAAGTTTGTGCTTTTTTGTTTTCATAATCGCGAAAGTCAGTGATTAACGCTGGATCAGATAACGAATAGTCGGACCATTCTGCTCAATTTCCAGCACTTTATAACCATGATTTTTAGCATCGAGGGGAATGTTGTTAATAGACTGCGGGCAGTCACTAATCACCTCGAGAATTTCACCGGGCTTTAACTTTGGCATAGCCTCAAGAGTAGCCACTGCGGGATAAGGGCAAGGTTCACCCACCATATCGAGTTGATAATCTGGAATATATTGAGCCATTACGCCGCCTCCGCTAGCAATTGTTCATCACGCTTCGCCTTGCGAGCAAAGAAACGTTTTTCCCACAGCAACATAGCGCCAAAGGAGAGCCCCAGCAGCACATAGGTCAGCAATAATCCGCCTTTATCGCCAAAGCTGGTCAGTAAATTAACTTTGTCCCAGTTCGTTGCTAATGGCTGAGCGATATCATCCCAGTAATACGCCAGTAAGGTTGAACCCAACACGTTACCTAAGCCCACCCACCAGAAATGCACTTGGCCTTCGACTGCACGATACATCCAACCCGTTTCACAACCACCAGCCAGTACAATACCAAAACCAAACAGTAAGCCGCCGATCACCGCATTAGGGCCAGCCCACATGATCTTAGGTGGCACACCCAGTTGCACATAGCTGTAAATACCTATCGCACTGACCGCCATGCCTAAGATAATCGCCTTCGCCATGTGAGTACGACCAGTGATCCACATATCGCGGAACGCTGAGGTAAAGCAGATTTGGGCCCGTTCGATTAATAAACCAAAACCAACACCACAGAGCATAGCAATGCCGAGTTTTGGCGCATTGAACATAGTCAATAACCCCCAACCGACGATGCCTACAAACACCAACATACCGATACGGAAACGACGTCTAGCTTGGTTTTCGTCCTGCTTGATTGAAGTCGCTTTATTTACCTTTTTCAGTTTTATCGGAATACGGAACATCGGCAGCAAGGTAAATCTTGCACCAAAGTAAGAGCCTGCCGCAGTCGCCAAAGCAAAGAACCAAGCATGTAAAGAGAACTGCGGAATACCCGTGAAGAAGGCGGCAAGGTTACAACCCATAGCTAAACGGGCACCAAAGCCAGCAATAATGCCGCCGATCAGTGCCTGAGCAATACGGATACGGCTCTGTGGCATACGCAGTTTGACGTTATTGGCCCAAAGCGCAGCAGCAATACAACCACCAAACATACCGATAATCATCATGCCGTCGATACGATCTAGAGGAGAGCCCTGCAGACCTATCACTTTGAAATAACCCCAAGTTTCTGGATCTGCACCTAAAAACTGCAGTAAATGACCACCCCAACGAGTGAATTCCCCAGTAACAGCCCAGAAGGTTCCGGTCAAACCAAAATAGTAAGTAGAAAGGATACCTGCAGCGATAACCGCTGGCATAGGCGCCCAAAAACGGACCAAATATTCTTGTTTAAATTGTTGCCATGTCATGTCATTACCCTAATGAACGAGACTATAAAAAATAAGCGCAATGCGCTTATAACCTGTGTGCCAGAATGATTGAAGTCGTTCGACAACCTCAATCTCAAGTGGCCTCACGCTTAAATGGCTTTAGCTAAGCTAGCGCAGTGCTGTCCCAACAGTCGATAACCGTGGGTGTAGAGCGTTGCCCTGCCATTGCGGCAAAAACCGATAAGCGTGATATTGCTTTTCTCTGCTAATTCCAACGCCAGTGAAGTCACGGCGGACATAGCAAACAGAATTTGGATATTGGCACTAGCGGCCTTTTGCACCATCTCAAAACTCGCGCGACTGGTGAGCAATACGGCCACTGGACGTTCCACATTGTGAGCGGAAAAGGCGCCAATTAGCTTGTCTAGTGCGATATGCCTGCCTATATCCTCATAGGCGGCGATGATCTGTCCTTGATGGTTAAGCCCCATGGCCGCATGAGTGGCGCCCGTCAGCTTAAAATGTTGTTGATTATCTTGAATTTTCCCAAGTGCGACCTGTAAGTGTTCGATATTGAATCTGGCATCTGAGTCCACCCGCATCACAGGCTTGACGGCCTCTTCGAGCTGGGCAACACCGCACAATCCACAACCTGTGCGCCCCGCCATATTGCGCCTTTGTTGCTTGAGTTCCATAAAGCATCGTTGGTTGATTTCCACTTGGATCAACACGCCTTCACTGGTGAACTCGAGCTCCACCCCTTTGATATCATTGATATGGGAAACGATACGTTCAGATAACGTAAAACCAATAGCGAAGGCTTCTAAATCTTGAGGGCTCGCCAACATCACGGTATGCGCTATGCCGTTATAGACCAGTGCAACCCGCACTTCATTAGCTAAGTAGTCAGTCAGCTCAGATGCGTGCCCATGTTCTAACAAGATCACGTTTCTTTCTGTCACCACTTCATGTGAATGATATTCCATAGCGCCCCTTTAAAACTATAAAACCAAATAAAAACAATTAGTTTGATGACAATTTAAGACTTGTATCACAAACCCATAAACTAAATAAGAATCGCCTTGAATCATCCTTACGCATTTTCTACTATCCCTAAGTCTTCTATTGGAAGAACGTCGTCTCCGGTGAGGCGTCCGGATTTCAAATCCGGGTAGGGCTGCCAGCAGTCCTGGGTAGGTTCGACTCCTATGTTCTTCCGCCAATTCTCATGGGAAAAAAACAACTCGGCATCCCGAACTTCTCGACTATTACTGCGATACTTCCTACGGGTAAAACCACTTCTGTCAAAGAACTCAAGCAGTTGAATACTCACCTTACGCCCAAGCCCAACCATGTCTTTAAATTCTGCCGTTTCGAGCTTGCCATGTTCTGCAATATGAGTACGCACTAAGCTGGCGTAGTAACAGATTTGCTCGCTGAGCAAATATCTGTCCTTCACCACAGCAGTAATAAACCCCTGCTGCACCAGCTGGAAACACAACAACCTTAATTTGGCAGGTTCTAGCGCAAGGTATTCGCCCATTTCGGTGACCCATACAGGGGCAGTTTGCTGTGCCAGCCAAGGCGCAAGCACCTGCCAACAATGCTGAGCCTCAGCATCTAGCACTATTTTGTGTTCAGCGAGCTGCAACAAGGCACCACGCAGCACCATGCGACCTTCTTGGCAAAGCGTGTCGAGCACTTTATTGGCTAATTCGGGCGGCAAAGCGCTATGGCTCATGCGCTGCAGGCGATTACGCCCAAGTCCAAGTTGGTCGGGATGCTGTTGATGGAACTCGCTAAGTAAAGTAATAAACTGTTGTTTTTCTTGCTCAAGTAAACTTGTCGCTACAGCAAATGCCCCAAAACGGACTAAACCCGCTTGGGCTAACAGCATTGCCAGCCCTTCGTCGGTTAATTGCCAACGCCACGCGATTTCATCAAGCTCTAGCGCCTGAGTTTGGCCGAGTAAAGCCACCACATGGGCAGGATTATCCAAGCGTGCTAATTGCAGTAATCTCGCGACTCGTTCAGGCGTACGTTTCTTACGATTAGGGACTTTCAGCGCCAACACTCGCCCCGCACCTAAAGTCTGTTTACCCCCAATGTGTCGCAGGACAATTCGATCGTCTTGGCATAGGAGTAGTGGCTTTTCGAGTACCAACTCCGCCAGACAGAAGCCTTCTTCATCAGCTTCATTTAACAGGGAAACTCGACCTAAAGTATGATCGGCGCCATGGTGACAGTGGACATTTTGCCAATGCACTAATGACTCACAGCCTAAAAAATCGAAGGCTCGAATATGCACTACAGGGCGGCTACAGAGCTCGGCTTGAGGCAAACTGCTCAGCCAATCGCCACGCTCTGGCTCCCTATGGTTATCGACACCCGTTAAATTGAGTGCTACGCGTGTACCCGTGACAGCCCTTTGGGCTTCTTGTCCCTGACAATGTATGCCTCGCACTCTGAGTTTGGCCTTTTGCCCTGAGCTAAAAAGACTATCACCCACGCACACATTGCCGCTGATCACTGTACCCGTAACCACACAACCTGCGCCCTTCACACTAAAGGCGCGATCGAGCGTCATCCTAAAACTGCTGGCATCCTCAGCCCGCTTAGACTCCTGTTCAGCTAAATCAAGAATATGCGCCTTAAGCGCGGCCACACCATTGGATGCTAAGTCGGCAGTTTCACTTGCCGACACCTGAAAAACACCACTGGCCTCAATGCCATACTCGGCCAGCAAAGTTAAGCCATCGGCGACAAGCTGCTCAGCCATACTACTACCAACCAGATCCCGCTTAGTCAGTACTAAGGTCAAACTGTGAAGCGGTAAGAGCGCTAGGATTTGCAGATGTTCGCGGGTTTGTGGCATAACGCCATCATCACAGGCCAGCACGAGTAAGGCATGGCGAGCATGACTCACGCCCACCAGCATGTTGTTGATAAATTTTTCATGCCCAGGCACATCAATAAAAGCAAGGCGCGAACCATCCATAAGCGGCATAAACGCATAGCCGAGATCGATCGTCATACCGCGGCGTTTTTCCTCCGGCAGACGATCGGTATTCATCCCAGTCAAAGCGCGAATAAGCGTACTCTTGCCATGATCGACATGACCCGCAGTCACAATGATCACAACTGCACACCTAACGTACTCAACTCGGCGAGGAGTTCGGCTTCACTATCAAGACCGCGCAGATCTAATCTGAGTTGGTCCTGACTCATGCGACCTATGATAGGCCGTGCCGCCTGCTTAAAATGTTGCTCTAATAGGCTTAAACTGCCGCCATTGAGTGCGGTAAAACACAACGCCACTGAGGGTAAAAAAGTATCGGGCTGCGAGCCACTGCCGACCTGTGTTTGGCACTCGACTAACTCAATGCGATAACAAGGTTCAAAGTGTGGAACCAAAGCTTGCTGTAAGCGACGACCAATCTGCCATAACGTCTCTTGGCTACGGGCAAATTTCGCCATAATAGGCAGCTCAATGTCTAAGGTTTCAGGGTTAAGATAGTGGATCAATGTCGCTTCTAACGCCGCCAAGATCAGCTTATCGCAACGCAGGGCGCGCTTTAGTGGATGACTCTGTAACTTCTTAATCAGCGACTGTTTGCCAACGATCAAACCAGACTGAGGGCCACCCAATAGTTTGTCGCCGGAAAAACTGACTAAATCGACACCATCGGCTAGCATGGCTTGGGGCGTAGGTTCTTGTTTTAGGCCAAAGCGGCGCAGATCCGTCAGTGAACCGCTGCCAAGATCTGAAATGAGTGATATGCCACGCTCACGGCATAACTGACCCAGCCTTGCCTCCTCCACTGCGGCAGTAAAACCACTAATATGATAATTACTGGTGTGGACCTTCATTATCGCAGCGGTATTTTCAGTAATGGCCTGCTCATAATCCTTAAGGTGAGTCCGATTGGTGCTGCCGACCTCGACTAAGGTGCAACCCGCTTGGCGCATAATGTCAGGGATGCGAAACGCGCCGCCAATTTCCACCAACTCACCACGGGAGACTATGACTTCTTTCCCCGCAGCCACCGCTGACAGCATCAACAACACAGCTGCGGCATTGTTATTCACAACACAACAAGCCTCGGCACCCGTTAAGCGCTGGATTAAAGCACTGATTGCATTATCCCTGTGACCACGTTCACCTGCCGCAAGCTCAAATTCCAGCGGTGTGGGGTAGCGCATAACAGAAGTCACGGCTCGAATTGCCGCTTCTGACTGCTGCGCTCGGCCAAGGTTGGTATGCAATATGGTGCCAGTGAGATTCCATACAGGTTTTAAGCTGTGGCTGTAATCATTAGACAGTCGATCAACCAAACATCTGTGCAATTGCGCAAGCTCGCCACACCATGTCGGCAAACAGTGCTCACGGCCGATTAAGCTGCGCGCCGCCTTTAACTGGGTATCCAGTGCGGCCTTTACTGCCGCTTTGCCGTAGGACTGCTGCAATACCACAAAACTAGGCTCTGCAAGTAGGCTATCCATTGAAGGCAAAGCTCGGTACAGAACTTGTAGTGTTTCAGGTGCTTGGGTCATCATCTGTGTCATTTTGTTTATATTATTGCCATTGGTTTATAAAAAGCAGGAAGGGATCAGCAACCCGACTCCCTCCCGCATTTGTTTAAGCTATGTGGCTTACGTGGTTTCGTGGGCCAGTAGCAGTGGGTTCAGTGTTGTTGCACCAAAGCCCTTAGCATTTAGCTCACTGTCTAACATCAAGGTTGCGAGATCGTCTGCCGCCACATCCATAGACGGCGAGTTTTCGACGAACATCATCTTGGTATAGCCATGACATTCATCGCAGCTTTCGATCCGCACTTGAGCCTTGGCATCATCTAGCGACCAAATCGTCATCTCTTTGTCCTGACCGCAACTGGTGCAATGGGCACGAATGTAATGCCATTCGCTCTCGCACAGACTGCAATGCAGGTAGCGCAAACCAGCTCGGGGCTGATCGACAATCACACTCGCCACCGGATGACATCCACAAACGGGACACATACTCTGCTGCGCCACCTTGCACGGATCCATCCGCTTGATGACCATAGGTGCCCAATGCGACCAATAAACGCCCATCGCCGCCCAGATGAATAAGCTAAAACGGGCAGGCACTTCACTGACATGCCCTTGGCGTAGTGAACGCCCCCACGAACTCAGTTGCTCGGGTGATTGCTGCATCAACAAACGCACTACCCGAGCTATGGATTCATCCACCTGCGGCAACAAATCACTTAACAGTTGCTGTAGCAGTCCTTGCCAATAGCTATCTGCCTCTGAGCCCAACAGAGAAAGCGGAGTCGCCTCATCTTCCCCCCAAGCGAGAAGCTTACCGAAGTCAGCCTCCTGCGCTAACCTGGCCTGTATAGAGACCAAACGGCGACATAGCTCAAAGTAATCAGCCAGCGGCGAGTCCTTGGCCAATGACAGCAAACGTTGCGCCCTTCTGTGATACACAGCTTGGGGATCTGCCGCTTTTAACGGTTTAAGTTCCAGCGGCGATTCGCTGCCTTGGGCCAGAGGTATCTCGGCTGTATGACTCATTAATGTTTCTCCACGTCCGAATGTTCATCCAACATCACAGGGTGATGTTTGCGGCACCAAGCCTTAGAGACTTTGCCGTAAAGCATGCCCGTAACCGACCCTTCCACCCATGTCGCCATCCAGAAATGCACCATCACAAAAATCAACATGATGAGCGCACAAATGGCGTGCAACAGAATGGCCCAACCCACCACAGTGGCTGAGAAATAGGGCGCAAAGTAAGGCTGCCACATGATGATTCCCGTCACCGTTAAAGTGATAGATGTCAGCACGAAGGCGCGAAACAATACCTTTTGCCCAGGGTTGTAATGGCCGATAGGCGGGATTTTCTCCTCGTTCTCGAACATCACATCCTTAATGGCGAGCATCCAAGCGAGGTCGTGCTTTTCCCATTTGTTGTGTTTGTAGTAACGCACCAACATCAACATCAGAGGTAAGCACATCATCAAGCCCGCAATGGGATGAATAAACTTCGCCAATTGCGGTGTGCCCGCTATCGCCCCAAGCCATTGAAACGACGGATAGAAGAAGGAAAAGCCAGTGAGAAATGTCACTAGGCCAACCGCCACAATGAACCAATGACAGATGCGATCGAACAGCTTGTGACGCACTATCATTTCTTGCTTATCATGCTTGCTCATTTGTCGGCCCCCTCTTCCTGCTTAGCCTCTTCCTCTGGCGGTTGATAACCCGGTTGGTCTTCTTCGACTATGTTGCGACCGACGGTGATCTTATGCAGACAAGCGACGGCGGCAGTGGCAAGAATGCCCATAGTGCCTAAAGGTTTGACCCAGTCCTGCCACAGAGTGAGTGACAGTGGGATCTGCGGGTTATCAGGCATGTTGTAGCTTTCGGGCTGATCGATATCGTGCAATATCATCATCATACCCGTGCCACCTACACCCTCAGGGTTATAAAGTCCTGCCTTAGCAAAGCCCTTTTCCTTCAGTTCTTCGACCCGTTTTTGCGAGTAGAACAACATGTCCTCACGGGTGCCAAAACGCAGCGCCCCTGTGGTACAGGACTTAACGCAGGAAGGTTCCAATCCCACAGCCAAACGGTCAGAGCACATAGTGCACTTGTAGGCCTTGTTATCCTTAGGATCGATTTTGGGCACATCAAAGGGACAAGCACTGGCGCAATAACCGCAGCCGATACATTTGTCCGAATCGAAGTCCACCACACCATTGGCGTGCTGGATAATCGCGCCCGAGGTCGAACAGGCCGTTAAGCAGGCAGGGTCAGCACAGTGCATGCAGGCCGAGTGGGTAAATTGCCAACGCAGCTTGTTGCTTTCCATCACCTCATGGAACTCCATCAGGGTCCAACATTGGCCCGATAGCGACATAGGGTTTTGGTAACTGCCTTGGAAGGTGCCCACCTCTTCCCGTAAATCATTCCACTCAGAACACGCCACTTGGCAGGCTTTACAGCCATTACACTTAGTGGCGTCGAACAGCTTGGCGACCTTTTCTGACGAATTACGCCCCTTTGACGCAGGCGTCACCGCTGAAGTACCGGAGCGGCGGATAATGTCTTGTGATGCCATAATCAGATCCCCTCCGCTTTAGTGATGTTAACCAAAAATGCTTTGAACTCAGGCACCTGTGTATTTGCATCCCCCACTTCCGTGGTGAGTACGTTACAGGAGTAACTCTTACGAGTGAGTGCATTATGGCTGCCGTGACGGGGTAACCCGACGGTATGGACTAACTGGCCATTTACCTTTAACGGCTGTAGACGTTTAGTCACTAAGGCTTTGGTTTCAATGCTGCCGCGTTTAGAGCTGACAGTGACCCAATCCCCATTGGCGATACCTTTTTCTGCCGCTAACATCTCATCGATTTCGACGAAGGTTTCAGGCATAGAAATCGCAGCTAAACGAGCATGCGTAGACCAGAAGTTAAAGTGTTCAGTTACACAGTAAGTAGTTGCCACATAAGGGAAGTCCTTATGGGAGCCTAAGGTTTCCTTCACACCCGGTAACATACGTACCGCAGGGTTACTGGTGATCTTGTGTAACGGGTTCAACCCAATAGGCGACTCCATCGGCTCGTAGTGCTCAGGGAACGGACCTTCGGCCAATAATTTAAGGGCGAAGAAACGACCCACACCTTCGGGTTGCATGATGAAGGGGCCAGCGGATTCCTGTGGTGTTAACTTCATATTGAAGTCGCCCACATCGATACCGTGCCACTTACCGTCAACCCACTCGACGATAGTGCGTTTTGGATCCCAAGGTTTGCCGTTGATATCGCAAGAAGCGCGGTTATAAAGCACACGACGGTTTGCTGGCCAAGCAAATGCCCAACCCGGAGTAACACCTTTACCGGAAGGATCATGGTTGTCACGGCGAGCCATCAAGTTGCCTTCTTCGGTCCAAGAACCCGCATAAATCCAACAGGCGCTGGCGGTACTACCATCAGCTTTCAGTTCAGCAAAACTACTGAGCTGACGTTGAGTCACGAGATCCTTACCGTTAAGCTCGCGAGCGATTTCTTCAGCGTGCGGTGAGTGAGGATTGTGGTAATTCCAGCTCATCGCGTGCACTGGTTCAGGCAGCTTACCGCCCTCTTGTTTGTACAGTTCACGCATTGCCATTAAGACGCCAGAGAGAATCTCAGCATCTGGCTTGGCTTCACCCGGCGGGTTAGCTCCCTTCCAATGCCACTGCATCCAACGGCCAGAGTTGACGATGGAACCTTCTTCCTCGGCAAAACACGTCGTAGGTAAACGGAACACTTCCGTCATGATTTCAGCGGGATTGACTTCATTGAAGCCATCGGCATTTTGCCAGAAGGTTGCAGTTTCCGTTGCCAAGGCATCTAACACCACCATGTACTTAAGATTACTCAAGGCTTTGAGTACCTTATTACGGTTTGGCATAGAGTTAATGGCGTTAACACCTTGGATAATGTAGCCATTCACTTCGCCGTGGAAAGCCATATCTAAGTGTTTAGTAAAGTCGTACTGCTTGTCCCATTTCGGCAACCAGTCATAACCAAAGTCATTTTCAACCGTAGCGTTATCGCCCCAAAAGCTCTTCATTTGTGAAACAAAGAATTTAGGGTAATTTTGCCAATAGTTGGTTTGACCCGGACGCAGAGCGACAGGGGTATAGTTGTGGAGATAGGTTTTAAGATTAATGTCTTTTTCGTTCGGTAACTTGAGGTAACCGGGCAAGCTTTGACACAATAAACCCATATCGGTCGCGCCTTGCACGTTCGAGTGTCCGCGCAGAGCGTTAACACCACCGCCCAACACCCCAATGTTACCCAGCAGCAACTGCACCATGGCCATAGAGCGAATGTTCTGCGCCCCTTTACTGTGGTGAGTCCAACCTAAGGCATACATAAAGGTCGCGGCTCTATCGTGGGTATGAGTGCTACCAATTTGTTGGCAAACGATCTCATAGTCCGCAATCGGCGTACCGGTAATATTGCTTACCGTTTCAAAGTCATAGCGTTCTACATGTTGCTTCATTAAGTTCCACACGCAGCGTGGATGTTCGAAGCTAGGATCGATTTTCGCGTAACCCTGTTCGTCTAACTCGTAGTACCAAGACTCTTTATTGTAGCTATCTGTTTCTTCATCGAAACCACTGAACAGACCTTCACTAAAAGAGAAGTCTTCGCGCACTATGTAACTGGCATTGGTATAAGCCTTCACATAGTCGTAGTTCACTTGTTTGGTTTCAATAAGATAGCGGATCACCCCGAGCAGGAAGGCGATATCTGTGCCCGAGCGGATCGGCGCATAGTAATCGGCCACAGCGGCGCTACGGGTGAAGCGAGGATCGACCACCAAAAGTTTAGCGTTGTTATGTTGCATAGCTTCTGTAACCCAGCCGAATCCGACAGGGTGAGCCTCTGCAGCATTACCGCCCATAATAATGATCAAATTAGAGTTTTTAATATCGATCCAGTGGTTGGTCATGGCACCACGTCCAAATGTCGGAGCAAGACTTGCTACCGTTGGAGAGTGTCAGTTACGCGCAATAGTATCGATTGCAACTAGGCCCAGTGCCCGTGCAAATTTCTGGGTGATATAGCCGCCTTCATTCGGCATCGCCGACGAGGTCATCATCCCAGTGCTAAGCCAACGGTTAACCGTCATCCCAGCAGAATTCTTTTCAATCAAGTTAGCATCACGGTCATTCTTCATCAGACGGGCGATGCGTTGGTAAGCTTCAGTCCAGCTGATACGAGTCCATTCATTACTGCCTGGCGCACGGTACTCAGGATATTTAAGACGATTAGGGCTGTTCACATAATCCACTAGACCAGCACCCTTAGGACACAAGGCCCCGCGGTTGACTGGATGGTCTGCATCCCCTTCGATATGGAAAATACTTTGTTCGGCGTTTTTGCCGTTACTTCCTTTGCTGTACATCAGCAATCCGCAACCCACTGAGCAATAGCAGCAGTTATTGCGGGTTTCTTTCGCGCTAATGAGTTTGAATTCTCGAACGGCCGCATAGGCCTTTTCGGACATCAATCCCAACGCTGAAATTGCTGAGGTGGCAGCTCCGGCAGCACACAGTCTAAAAAACTGGCGTCTGTTCATTGCGTCCTCTCACACTCTTGTCGTTATGAGTCTAGTGGTTGCTGTGGTAAAAATGGCAACCGATTGAGTGAGTCCTACTAAAGACCACACTTAATTTAAGATTATCCCCAAAGAAGAAATAGATAACAAATAATGACATGAGATCAAGATCTCAAATAAACAACCACAGAACTTAACTCCAAAAAACATTTCAAATAAAGCACCAAAGACCAACAAATGATAATAAAAGCACAATTTAAGGAATTAAAAACTAATAAACCACAAAAGACAATTTGTCCAACATGACAACCCCATATTGTCCCACATCATAGAGTTATGGTTATTAAAAATGATTATATGCATTCAAATATGCATAATGATGGCGGATAAAAACACAAAGGTAACGGTTTCTAGATGGATAGACAGCCACAAAAACTGACAATGTAAAGATTAGGGCAAAAAGTGCAGAGTCTGCGGTGTTAAACACACCAAAATGGCAAAGACAAAGATCGAGGAAAAGCAGATAAAAACCAAAGAAAAAGGTACAAGCAATCTGCCTGCACCTTAAATTTTGCCTTTTAACGCTTATTTTTAGCGCATTGAGGCGCAAAATCTGGGCGCGATAACAAAAGCGCCTCAGTGCAGCCTATTCCCGCGGAGTAAACACCTGTTCAGCCATTAAACTAAAACAAACGCCTAAAAGCTGGCTAGCGTTCCTGCTGGCAGATAAGTGTTAAAGCTCGCTGTATACAACAAATCTGTCGCGGCTTCGATATCTGGCGCGAAGTATCTGTCTTTATCGTAATAAGCGACGACTTCACGTAATTCGGCTTTAGCCTTAGCTACTGCGACACTTGGGGCTAAAGGCGCGCGGAAATCTAAACCCTGAGCCGCCGCTAACAATTCAATTGCCAGTACACCACGGGTATTTTCGCTCATATCGCGCAAGCGGCGGGCCGCAAAGGTCGCCATAGAAACATGGTCTTCTTGGTTAGCCGATGTTGGCAAGCTGTCAACTGATGCCGGATGAGCGTAGGTTTTGTTCTCAGACGCCAATGCCGCCGCCGTTACTTGGGCGATCATAAAGCCCGAGTTCACCCCGCCATTTTTCACCAGGAAAGGCGGCAATTTTGACAGGCTAGAATCGATCAATAGCGCGATACGACGCTCGGCAATAGAGCCCAGTTCAGCAATCGCAATCGCCAGATTATCCGCCGCCATAGCCACGGGTTCTGCGTGGAAGTTACCGCCCGAAATGATATCGCCCGTGTCTTGGAACACCAGTGGATTATCGGTTACGCCATTGGCCTCGGTGCCTAACACATCAGCCGCGTGACGAATTTGGGTCAAGCAAGCCCCCAGCACCTGTGGCTGACAGCGCAGTGAGTAAGGATCTTGCACCTTTTCACAATTAGCGTGACTTAGGCTTATCTCAGACTCTTCACCCAGTAGATGACGGAAGACCATGGCCGAATCGATTTGACCTTTCTGACCACGCGCCGCATGGATGCGAGGATCGAACGGGCTACGGCTGCCCATAGCCGCTTCGACGCTCATGGCACCGATCACTGAACTTGCTGCGAACAAGTCTTCGGCGTGGAATAACCCTTCCAGCGCCAGCGCAGTCGACGCTTGTGTGCCGTTCAACAGGGCCAACCCTTCTTTCGCCGCTAAGTCGATTGGCTTAAGGCCGGCGATTTCTAAACCTTCGGCGGCGGAAATTAACTCGCCTCGATAGCTCATTTCGCCTTCACCCAGCATAGGCAAACACATGTGTGCCAGTGGCGCTAAGTCACCCGAGGCGCCGACTGAACCTTTTTCTGGAACGCAGGGATACACTTCGGCGTTCACTAAACTGATTAAGAAGTTAATAACTTCTAAACGAATGCCTGAAAAACCACGGCTTAACGAGTTGATTTTTAACACCATCATCAAGCGCACTGTGGCATCTTGCATGTATTGCCCCGTGCCAGCGGCATGTGACAACACGATAGAACGTTGCAGCAATTGCAGATCTTCGGGCGCTATCTTGGTATTGGCCAACAAGCCAAAGCCCGTGTTGATGCCGTAAACGGTGCGGCCTTCATCCAACACTTTTTGCACGATTTGCGCACTGGTGTTGATATCAGTAATGGCCTCAGGTGCGAGTTCCAGTGTCAACTTATGACGGCTGATTTCGCGCAATTGCGCTAGGCTCAAGCTGCCCGGCGTTAACACTAAGTGATTCACAGATTTCATATTTTTAGCTCCAAGCTTTTAGTTATTATTGTTATTGAGTCGTTAGCATCGGCTAGTCTTGCATAGGTAAATCGAGGCCCTGCTCCTTGGCGCAGTTTTTCGCAATCTCGTAGCCCGCATCAGCATGGCGCATCACGCCTGTCGCTGGGTCATTCCACAGCACACGGCCAACCCGTTTTGCCGCCGCATCTGTGCCGTCACACACAATCACCACACCCGAATGTTGGCTAAAGCCCATGCCGACGCCGCCGCCGTGGTGCAAAGACACCCAAGTTGCACCGCTAGCGGTGTTGAGTAGTGCGTTCAGCAATGGCCAATCGGATACCGCATCTGAGCCGTCCAGCATAGATTCGGTTTCCCGGTTCGGGCTGGCCACTGAGCCAGAATCTAAGTGGTCGCGACCGATTACCACGGGCGCCGACAACTCACCGTTTTTAACCATTTCGTTGAAAGCTAACGCCAAGCGAGCGCGATCTTTTAAGCCCACCCAGCAAATACGCGCAGGCAGACCTTGGAAGGCAATACGTTCGCGCGCCATGTCTAACCAATTGTGCAGGTGTGGATTATCTGGGATCAGTTCTTTGACTTTAGCGTCGGTTTTGTAGATATCTTCGGGATCGCCAGATAACGCCACCCAGCGGAACGGGCCAATGCCTTCACAGAACAGTGGGCGAATATAAGCAGGTACAAAACCTGGGAAATCGAAGGCATTTTCAACACCCATTTCAAACGCCATTTGGCGAATGTTGTTACCGTAATCGAGCGTGGCTGCACCCGCGGTTTGCAGGTCGAGCATGGCTTGTACTTGCACCGCCATCGAGGCTTTCGCCGCTTTCACTACGCCCGCTTCATCAGTTTTACGCATGGCCGCAACCTCAGCCATAGTCCACCCCTGCGGCAGATAACCGTTTAATGGGTCGTGTGCAGAGGTTTGGTCGGTCACCACATCTGGGGTAACGCCGCGTTTAACTAATTCAGCAAACACATCGGCGGCATTCGCTAATAAGCCCACTGATACTGGCTTACCAGCTTGGTTCGCCGCTTCAATCATGGCTAATGCTTCATCGAGCGAAGTGGCTTTTTTGTCAACATAACGAGTACGCAGGCGGAAATCGATGCGGGTCTCGTCGACTTCACAGGCTAACACCGAGAAGCCAGCCATAGTGCCCGCCAGCGTTTGCGCGCCGCCCATGCCACCTAGCCCGCCAGTGAGGATCCATTTGCCTTTGGAGACACCCTCAAAGTGCTGTTTTGCGACCGACACAAAGGTCTCGTAAGTGCCTTGGACTATGCCTTGAGTGCCGATATAGATCCAAGAACCAGCCGTCATCTGACCGTACATGGCTAAACCTAGCTTGTCTAACTCGTTGAAATGTTCCCAGT
Source organism: Shewanella sp. SM32 (assembly GCF_025654235.1). NCBI lineage: Bacteria > Pseudomonadati > Pseudomonadota > Gammaproteobacteria > Alteromonadales > Shewanellaceae > Shewanella > Shewanella sp. SM32. The sequence continues at coordinate 40,330 of NZ_JAKKRO010000017.1, forward strand.
TCGCCCAATGTGGCACTAGGTTTGAGTTAGCAATCAGCACGCGCGGTGCATCAGCATGGGTGCGAAATACGCCCACAGGTTTGCCCGATTGCACTAATAAGGTTTCGTCGTCTTCGAGGCGTTGTAAGATTTCGATAATTTTGTCATAACAATCCCAATCGCGGGCGGCGCGGCCGATACCGCCGTAGACGACTAAGTCTTCTGGGCGCTCGGCGACATCGGGATGTAAGTTATTCATTAACATGCGCATTGGCGCTTCTGTGAGCCAACTCTTACAGCTTAATTGTGTGCCATGCGGTGCAATAATACGGCGGCTTGGGTCGTGGCGCTTATCCATTGAATTTTCCTCTTTCAACCTGTGGTGCTAACTCGTATTCGCTAAGTCGCTAATACGGGTTAGCACTATTGTTTTTATTGTGTTTTTATCTATCTATTTGTCGAAATAATCTAATAGGGTAAAGCTGTTAAGGTTACTGATTTAAATCTGCACCTAACGTTACTTGCTAAAGGTTAAGTGGCCGCCGAGTTTAAAACGGCTACCTGGGTGAACTAATTTTGCGAAACTCACGACGCCTTGGCGTGACCAAGTGCGGCGTAAAATCTGTAAACAGGGCTCAGTGGCGGGGATTTCGAGCCTTTGCTGTAATGCTTCACTGGCGATAATCGCTTCAATCGTGTGATGCGCCTCGGTCAGCGGTGCCACTTGGGACAAATATTCGTGGGGTGTCTGCTGGGTAAAATCCTGCAATAAATAATCGGGCACCAACTCGGGATTCACATAACGCTCTTCGACTTGCAACGGTAAGCCCTGCTCGCAATGCACTAAGATCGAATGGAATACTGTCGCACCGTGCTCAAGTCCAAGGGAAATTGCGATACTCGTACTCGCCGCGACTTGCTCTAACACCCATTGCTGCACGCTATAGCCGTGGCCGCGGTCTTTTATCTCATCGGCAATATTGCGGATCGCCAACATAGACGACTGGGATTTACACCCAGCGACGAAGGTACCTAGCCCTTGAGAACGCTCAAGCACACCGCTATCCGTCAGCTCGGTTAGCGCACGTCGCGCCGTCATTCGGCTGCATGTAAACAAATCGGCAAGCTGATTCTCAGAAGGCACACGAGCATGCTCTTCCCACTCACCCGACTCGATAGAGGAGATAATGTATTGCTTAATTTCTGCGAACTTAGGTGTAGCCAAAACATTTCCTCAATATAAAGCGCTAGAATCTAGGTACTATTCACTCTTTCAAACGTTCAAAATTGCGGCTACAATCCTAGCTTGTATATACAAGTAAATACAAGCCAGCTCACATAAATTTAATAAACCGTTAATCACTTGGTTAACATCTGCCAGCACAGCGAGGGGAATACATGTCTTGGGATCAGGTTTGGATAGACGTTAACTTAGCCACAATGGACCCTTCCGTATCAGCACCTTATGGTGCGATCACCAACGCGGCCATCGCAGTAAAAGATGGCAAAATTGCTTGGCTTGGCCCCCGCAGCGAACTGCCCGCCTTCGATGTTTTGTCAATTCCCGTTTACAGGGGCAAAGGCGGTTGGATCACCCCAGGATTAATTGACGCCCACACCCACTTAATCTTTGCCGGTAATCGCGCCAATGAATTTGAGTTACGCCTACAGGGCGCCAGTTACGAAGAAATTGCTCGTGCAGGTGGCGGCATTATTTCAACCGTTAAAGCTTGCCGCGAAGCGGATGAAGCAGAATTATTTGAACTCGGCCGTCAGCGTTTAAACGCGCTGGCCAAAGAAGGAGTGACTACGGTTGAGATCAAATCGGGTTACGGCTTAGATACTGAAACTGAATTGAAAATCCTGCGTGTCGCCCGCGAGCTCGGCAAGCATCACCATGTAGATGTGAAGACCACATTCCTTGGCGCCCATGCAATTCCGCCAGAATATAAAGACAATAGCGACGGCTATGTCGACTTAATTATCAATAAGATGCTACCCGCAGTGATCGCCGAAAATCTTGCCGATGCGGTGGATGTGTTCTGCGAGAATATCGCCTTTAACCTTGAGCAAACCGAACGGGTACTCAGCGCAGCCAAAGCGGCGGGCTTAGAGATTAAGCTCCATGCCGAGCAGTTAACTAATATGGGTGGCAGCGCACTGGCCGCACGTCTTGGTGCTAAGTCTGTGGATCATATCGAATATTTAGATGATGCAGGCGTAAAAGCCTTAAGTGAAAGCGGCACCTGCGCCGTACTGTTACCAGGCGCGTTTTACTTTTTGCGGGAAACCCAAAAACCACCTATCGATTTACTGCGCCAATACGGCGTACCTATGGTGCTCGCCAGCGATTTCAACCCAGGTTCATCCCCCATTTGCTCAACCCTGTTAATGCTGAATATGGGCTGCACCTTGTTCCGCTTAACACCAGAAGAAGCCCTAACAGGACTCACCTTAAATGCCGCCAAAGCACTAGGAATTGAAGACACGGTTGGCAGTTTAGTCGTTGGCAAACAAGCCGATTTTTGTCTGTGGGATATCGCCACGCCTGCGCAATTAGCCTATTCCTACGGCGTCAATCCCTGCAAAGATGTGGTGAAGAATGGCAAGCTAGTTCACCAGTAGCCTAAGTGCATCAATAATAGGTGCATCAGCAGCAAAAACGGCATAAGCGAAAGGTTAGATAAGGTCGCTCAATCAAACTTGGCGACCTTATCTGAATTTAAACACTGGCCCCATTTTCTAACTGCTCATCTTCTTGTTTTACCAGTTTATGCTCACCTTCGTTACAACCTATTTTCCAATAGCTCGAGGTATAAAAATGGCTCTTAAGCAATGAATGCGCTTGCTTAAAATGCCTTCTTAACGCGCGCATGCTATTAAATTCACAGGCAATCCATACGGCGGGCTCGCCAGCAAGCCAAGGTAATTGGGCAATTCGCTCGACCAAAGGGCGACCTTCGGGATCGGCTTCAGGATTGATCACCCAATGCAGCTCGACGCGTTCAGGATGCACTAAAGGTTGAATATCTGCTTCACTTAGCACTTCTACCACAGCGTAACCTACTGCATTGTTTGGCAATTTTGCCAGATTCACGCTAATTGCGGGTAAGGCTGTCATATCACCTGCGAGTAAAAACCAATCCGCCTCAAAGTTGATCAGTTTTTTAAGTCCAGGTCCGCCAATTTGAATGAGTTCGCCCACCTGCACCGTTTTCGCCCAACTCGATGCGGGGCCGTCAGTATCGTGCAGCACAAAATCCACATCGATTTCATCATCGCGTTGCTGGCGGATAGTGTAAGTTCGCATTAATGGACGCTCACCCGCTTGTGGGAATAACAACTTGATATAGGCACTCTCTTGATCGACAGGAAATCCAGCCAATCCCGCACCGCCTAAGGTGATGCGTAACATATGCGGAGTGATATAAGTCGAGCGGATCACTTCTAGCTCACGTGGTGCAGGTTTATTCATTATGATTTTCTCCTATTGCGTTTTCTGCCGTTAAGCGCAACTCAATGGCTCCTTTTCCAGCCGTATCTTTTGGCTTACTAGATGGTCTTTTTTGAGTAAGGCAATCAGTTTCACTTTTGGCGGCAGCGGCATCATCCACACTTTTACTGATCCTATTGGCAAGTTTAATAAAAGTATCAACTTCGTCTGAACTGAGCGCCTGCGTCATGCGCGCCACGGTTTTACGTTCTGAGGCATTGATCTGAGTCATGATCTTTTCCCCCTCAGCCGTGGGTCGCAGCAACTGGCTGCGGCCATCCTTAGGGTTATCGATTTTAGTGATCAACCCACTCTGCTGTAGCTCATTAAGAACACGGGTAATTTGTGCTTTATCCCGCTGCATACGCAGGGCGATAGACTGGGCCGTTGATTCAGGATTACGACACACACCCTTCAAGGCACGGATATGAGTGACAGGTAAATCAATCTCTTGTGCAGCAATATCGCTACGCAATTGCTTTTTGTAGGCATGCACTAATCTGTGCAAAGTTTCACTGAGTGACAATGACGACATAGAAAGCTCTCGATATAGTTGACTGTATCAACAATATCGAGATTAGTTGATTGTGTCAACTAAGCAACCCTGTACTGAGTGTGCGGCAATGTGCAAATAATCAGAAAATGATTAAGCACTGGCTTTCCAGTGACGCGCCATAAACTCATCCTTGAGGGCTCGACCGTGACATCCCTGTCACGAACGGTCACTTACATGCCAGTGCTTCATCTCATCAACTCCGTCGCATATTGACGACCTAATTTAGCCATTAGCCTTATGCAATTTGAGTTACAGGAAACTGCGCCGCCATCACAAACTCGTTATGTTGATAATGTGGCGTCATCAAGATGGCTTGAATCAGTTCTTAAGTATGTAATTCATTTTAGGGTAAAAAAATGCCCTCCAATACCCGATAACAGGGCTTAAGGGCATTTTTGGGCGATGTGATGAATCAGTCTGGGGTAGAGTGATTCACTGACATGAACCAGAAAACTTAGTGAATCAATCCGCCAGCTCTTGCGATCCCTACAATACCAATCAAAATCCAAAAACCAAAAACCATTGAGTAACGTGTAAGCGGCATCTTTGCGTAAAGCGGCACACCATGTTAGCAAAACAGCATCTATCGTGTTGAAAATCCATACAAACATAAAAGGACTTTCAGGGCCAAGCCAACTGACAAGTGAGAAACTAAATATGCGCATTAGAACACCAACCATTTCAAAGGTCCGCATGTTTGCGTTCAAAAATGCATTAAATTTTTTATAAGACAATTTATTACTACTCTTTTATTTATAAGCAAATTCTTATCATGTAGAACGACATAAAAGAACGACTGTTACCAACGCAATCCCTTTGACACGGGTAAATTGCGTGAAATTTTAGTATGTAAACCAGACGAGGTAAATCTGATTCACGGATTTTAACGAGGCAAACATGTATACGCAGGTCTTACCTAGATTAATCACCAAGTTTACATCTCAATATTTTGATTTTTATCCACAAAAAATCAAAATATTGAATAAGCAACAAAACATAGACAAGGCTTAATCTGCGATATTGTGCGCTTCTGGGATAAGTAATTTATTTATAATGTCGACTCAACATAAGAATAGGATAGAAGGTATCACCATCAGCACACTCACAGCCGAATATACCCAACCCAATGGTTAAAATAGTGAAAGATTGCGATACCAATAAAATTGGCGACGATACTAAATCGAGTGAACCAACTTAACGAGCTATCTATTATTACACTTTGAAGAAAGCTCAATGACAAACGACCCGACATAGGCGCTGCTCGGAAACTTGAAATAATCAGTGTATTTATTGCGTTATGGATAATAACAACTGACTCATCAGCTCAAAACATTACACGAATGACTAACCGTCAACCTGAAACCCTGCTAAATTACAGTCCTAAACTCGCACGATTAAGGAAGCTGCATGCTCAATCCTGAACACAGTTACTGGCATGACACGCTTAAAGCCATTCGTCGCTGCGGTAGAAAACTCATTGAATTTGAACTGTTATTCACCTTAGTGTCGGCGGGTATTATCGTCCCGTCTTTTGGCTGGCTACTGCGCCATCTGATTGCCAAAACGGGCAATGTCACCATCACCAATTACGACTTAATCGCCTTTGCCATGTCTCCCTATGGCTTGCTGTTTATGGTCATTACTCTATTCAGCAGCTTTACCGTGTTTTTTACCCAACGTGCTGGAGTCACGATTCTCGCAGCATCTGGGTTATACGATATTCCCATTGGCCCAGTGCGAGCGCTAATTTTCGCAACTGCGCGCTTACCCGTATTTATTCGCCTTGGTGGCATTTATGCGGCTTGCTTATTGCTGCTCAGCGTACCTTTTATCGGGTTAGGATATCTGATTTTTAGCGTGTTTCTACAGGGACACGACATCAATTACTACTTGTATTTTAAGCCTATAGACTGGTATCTCGCCTTAACGAGTATGGCCTTCTTAGCTATAATCTATGTCCTTGTTGCCTTATATCTGTGGGCCAAAGCGGCCTTTTCACTGACGATTATTGTGAGTGAAACGACCGATGCTTTGACGGCACTCAAACGCAGTTGGCAATTAAGCGCAGGCAATGAACGCCCGATTATGTGGCACGCTGCGGGTTGGTGGTTGAGGATAGGTGCTTTGGTGTATCCCTTAATACTGCTGATCTCCTGGGGAGCCGATACTTTACTTGATAGGGTTACGCTGACACTTTCGGCAGAATTAGCCATATTGGCCCTCGTCTCTGCACTGATTTTTATGCTCAGTGCGGCATGGTCCTTACTCGGAATGTTTGGCGAAGCCTTTATCATATTGCTGTTATACCGTCAGCTGGGAGAAAAACCCGCAGGGTTAGAACGCCTTGGGCGACAAACGGTAAAAAGAACGTCTGAACTGTCACTTTATACAATAAGCGGGGTGTTGATCGGCACTTTTTTAATCATGTTGGGATTAGGGGTATATGCCCTCAATAGTGAACCACAAAGGGATGACATCCTGATTACTGCCCACCGTGCTGGCGCAGCTAGGGCACCAGAAAATACCCTTGCGGCTTTGCGTTTAGCGATTGCAGAAAAGGCGGATTATGCCGAAATCGATGTGCAAACGGCATCCGATGGCACCTTAATGGTATTGCACGATGCTGATTTGATGCGCATAGCGGGCGATCCAAGACGAGTTGCCAACCTCAGTGCGAGTGAAATGCAACAACTTGATGCGGGGAGTTGGCACAGTGCCACCTTTGCAGGGGAATCCGTACCAACACTACTAGAGATGCTTAATGAGGCACGCAACAAAATCGGTTTGAACATTGAGCTTAAATATAATCAAGCCGATCCCAGCTTAGCGCAGGCCGTTGTCGCCTTATTGCAACAAGAGAAAATGACACAACAAGTGGTGATTACGTCGCTCGAAGCAAGAGCCATTGAAGAAGTGCAACGACTCGACCCTTCCATTCACACTGGCCTTATCGTCACTCAATCCATTGGCGATCCCATTAAGGCGAATACACAATTCTTAGCGGTCAATCAATCGATTACTAACGAAAAATTTATCGCCCGTGCACACAAAGGAGGTAAGCAAGTGCATGTATGGACAGTAAATAATCCACGGCAAATGCTGCGCATGTTGGCGCTGGGAGCCGATGTGCTCATTACCGACTATCCGCAGGAGGCCGTGGAAATCCGAGAACAGTGGCTCGCGTTATCCCCTGTTGAACAAACGGCACTGCGCCTACGCTATGTTCTGTAAATTCTGCTTATTTACTCAACCTCGCCTCGAAGCGCTTAGCTCTGCGTTGGAGCAACCAAAAGAGGCTTAACACCCCAAATGAAGCGGCTAAAGTGGTCAACGTTAGTGCAAAACCTTTGAATGAAAACAGGTTTAAAGTAAAACCATCTAATACCAGTACCGCCAAGCCAAGGGGCATTTGGATAAGCACAGCGGTAAACCAATCGAAGGGAAGTTTAGGAAAGATCCTGTGGTAAGCATAAAGCACTAAACCTGCAAGCAATATCAGCAAACTCGCATCATGAGCCGCCAACAAAAGATACTCCACACTGTTATGCGAGATGTGAGGCACCACACTCAACATGTCCAACATATAACCCGCGCTCGCGACTAATGAGAAACTGATAAAACTCAATAAGGCTAATAAGATACCAAAGCCAAGTGCGGGTAAATATTTCATGTAAGGTCTCTCTATTCACAGGTGAAATATGCTATCTCGTCTCCCGAAAACCACAGCAGGCAAGGTATAAAGGAGTAAAGAGACATTAACTACAATAGCAGCCTAAATTTCCCTTAGCTATTAAGACCATAGTCTTATGTCTACCACAAACTTGTGCGCAATAAACGAGATGAAATCCAGTATCAAGTTAGTGTTTTCTCGGATAATCAGTAGATAAGCTTTTAAAATTACTAGATTAATCAAATTTCAATCTTATCGCTTAGTGATATCACCCACAATTTGCCCATGTGTTTGGGTGAAATAGACTAGCCAATTTCACCAATAACGCTTAGGATCGGAGTTGCATTTTTTAGCCAACATATTGTGGAGTATCAAAACATTATGGGTATCAGAGCCATAGTCGTAGACACAGCAGGCACCACGACAGACCTAAACTTTATCCAAGATGTACTATTCCCCTATTCTGTCAAAGCCTTGCCAGACTTTTTAGAACAGAACCAACACAATGTATTGGTTGAAAACTGTATTTGTGACACTAAAGATATCGCCCTAGAGCCTGAGGCTGACTTAGCGCGTGTAACTGAGATACTGCAACAGTGGGTCAACGAAGACCGTAAAGCTACGCCACTTAAAACCTTACAAGGGTTAATTTGGAAACAAGGCTATGCCCACGGTGAATTTAAGGGCCATATCTTCCCGGACTTTATTGAAGCGGTGAAACGTTTTAGCGCACAAAACCTGCGTATTTACAGCTTTTCATCCGGCTCTGTCGACGCGCAAAAACTGTTGTTCGGCCACAGTGACGGCGGCGATTTAACTGAAATGTTTAACGGCCATTTCGACACCCGCACGGGCAACAAATTAGATAAGCAGGCTTACTGCAATATCCTCAACACCATCAGCTTAAGCCCCAAACAAGTGCTGTTTGTGTCTGATGTCATTGAAGAATTAAAGGCTGCCGACGCTGCGGGTATGATGACCTGCCAAATGGTTCGCGACAGCAAGCAACGCACTGGCGAGTTCCGCAAAATCAGCAGCTTCGATGAGCTGCTGATTGAATAATGCGATTATTGAATAACGTGATGGTTGTTGAATAACACGATAGTCGACTCAGTCAGCTCAAGCTGATTTAGCCGATAAAACGAAAGCGACCTTGTGGTCGCTTTTTTATTAATTGACTCAATTGCCCTTCACCGCCAGCGGAAACGCGGCCGAGATACATTTTTCCACCTCAAAACGATAACCATAATCCGCATTCTTATCGGGTGTGATCAACAAAATCTCGTAATCATTTAATTCAATCACATTCGACTCGGCAGGCTTTTTACAACGCGAGCGGCCATTGGCTTCAAGTGAAAATGCGAACGTAGCTAGCCATTGCCGCACTAAGTACTGATATTGAGTTCGCACTGAGGCGTAGGCCTTTTTGCGATCTTCCTCTTCCAGCTCGCTGTCATCATTACTATTCTCAGCCTTGCTCGATTTATCGCTTTCAGAGTCAAGAGCAGTCTGAGTTAGCTCTACAATCGGTACCGTCAGCACATCGGTCGCATCCGGCAACCGTCCCGATTTAGGCTCGCGAGGCGCATGCTTAGCGGCTTCTTGGGGAGAGGTAATAAAGTTGCCAAACGAGGTTTCAATGCGAGTCTCTAAATCAATTAACAGGCTCAAGTGATACAAAACCACAGTCGCTAGCACGATACGGATCAAAAAAGTCGTTTTACGGAATGAAGTATGCGAGGTAAGCCGTAACGATTTGACACCTAAAGGTTTAAGCAAAAAGATCAATATTAAATAGATAGGAATAATCAACTGCAATGCCAGCAGCACGATAGCGCTTACCATCAAAAACCAAGCGGGCATATAGAGTAAAATCGCTAAGTTATGGGTGTAATTGAGATCGCTTGCTGAGACCCCAACCACTTCGTTAACTATCGCGCCAGACCAGCCCAAAGCAAAGTTGGCAATCATCGCATAAAACAACAACAACACAGCTTTGCCCGCCAAACTGTGCCAAACCCGCTCAAACACAGGCCAAAACTCGATAGCCATAGCGATTACGGCAATCACAGCGACCAACCCCATTAACTCGCTACTAAAAGCCAATATCAAAGCAATAAGATACAGCTTTTGCGCAAAGGATAACTTAGCCACCCCTTGGATAAGACAGCGCCAAAATTTGCCCAAACCTAAACGGATTTCACTCAGTGATGGTAAGCTGAGCTTTCGCAAGTATTGGCGAGCCGACCCAATGTAACCGATTAAATTCATTATTATTTTACATTCCATTGAAATAGTAAGACGGGCAACATTTGCCACTGTAATGTGCAAAGCACAGTGTTGGCAACTGTGCCACTCAATCTCGGTATATTGGTCACTTTGGCTATCTCTAGCCAAAGTCGAACGTTCTGTTTAGAGTCGAATGAAAGCTCTGCAACACCCCATCGCCCGTTTAAATCCAACTAAAATGAACTTGAGAGAGGAAATCAAAGCGGCCTTATGGTCACTTTTGCAAATCGATAAACCTGACTCAGGACTAACTAAACGACGCTTAATTCCCGCTCAGAAAATACGGTTTTAGCGACAAACATGCCATTAAGTGCAGCAGGAAAGCCAGCATAAACCGACATTTGCAATATCACCTCAACAATTTCCTGCGGCGTACAACCCACATTCAATGCGCCATTAATATGTACGTTTAACTGTGGCTGGCAATGCCCTAGCGCCGTGAGTGCGGCAACTGTCACTAGCTCCCGCGTCTTAAGGTCGAGCCCTTCACGCTGATAAATATCCCCAAAAGGATATTCAATAATGTACTTGCCTAAGTCAGGGCAAATATCGGCAAGACTGCGGATGACTTTCTCCCCCGCCTCACCGTCGATTTCAGTCAGTTTAGCGAGGCCCTGCACATATCTTTGATTACTCATTTTTAGCTCCTGTTGGATTAAATCACAGCAAGCAGCCTAAACCTTAGAGTTAACTCTAAGTCAATGGTTCATTGATGGATGACACAGGCAATGCGGATCAGTAAAACTAACCCTCTGTTTAACTCGCCGACTAGAGGCGCAAGCAAATAGAAAAGTAAATACTATTAGCTTTTTAGCATTTAACCACAAATGTTAGCGACAGAGCTTAGCCACTAAAAATGAGTTTGGTAATAGTGAATTTTTTGCTTAAGGGCAGCCAAATGCTCCTGCTCTTGGCGAATACGCTCAGCCAATTGTGTTGCATGTTGCTCGAGCAACTGCTGTCGCTGGCCAGCGGTTACATCGCCTTGGACACGCAACTCGGCATAGGTCAATATCTGCTTTAACGGCATGCCCGTTTCTTTTAAGCGATTGATAAACCCAATCCATTCCGCTTCTTTCGCCGCATAATCACGATGCCCGCTGCCATTTCGCACGACAGACTGCAGTAAGCCAATTTTCTCGTAATACCTGAGCGTATGCGCCGACAGTCCAGTGAGTGCAGCAAACTGACCTATGTTCATAGTCTAACGATCCGCAGGATGGTTAACACCATCATTCGTGGGCACATTTTCGAGATCGAATGGGTTAACCCCTTCGAGGCAACCAATGTTGTAACCATACTCATGGGGATTGGAACGCCGCTGGTGATGGGTGTAAATACCGCAGATAGAGCAGAAGTAGTGTTTGGCAGTTTTGGTATTGAATTCATAGAGTTTCAGCGCATCCTCACCCTTGAGGATCTTAATCCCCGCCAGCGGCACAGAGCCAACCATTGCGCCCTTACGGCGACAGATAGAGCAATCGCAACGGCGTGGATTTTCGATGCCATTAGGCAATGACAACTCCAATACCACGGCACCACAATGGCAGGACGCTCTGTGTTTTGGCTGAATAATAGTATTGCCTACTTGTTTAATCACACCCACTCCTTGTCTCGCTAGATTCTATAAACCTAAATTCCCAAGCCGCTGCACCAACGCTCGCCATTGTTGCAATTGCGGCTCCTTAGCACTCATCACTGGCCCCAACATATTGGACTTAGCCCGCTTAAAACCACTAAATACTAAGGTGGCGGTATCAAGCTGTTTGAGCGCGGGAGCGCCTTGAAACCACTTGTAATACCAAGGCGGCGTGTCCATAGTCATGATAATTCGCGAGGTTTTATGGCGCAGCAACTTAGCGGGTATCAATTTACCTTTCTCATATTTAAATGCAAACCCAGATAAAAATGTCCTATCGATTAAGCCTTTAAACTTAGCAGGAATACCGCCCCACCAAATCGGGGTGACAATCACCACATGCTCCGCCCACTGGATATTCGCTTGAAACGTCTGCAAATCGGCTTCGAGTGGCTGAGGTTGACGATAACCATAGCTCAGATTCGGGTCAAAATTCAGCTCAGCTAGTTTGACGATTCTCACTGAGTGTTTATCTGCCGCCGCTTGGGCATAGGTTTCAGCCAGATGCTCACAAAAACTCTGCGCCTTAGGATTACCACAGATCACTAAAATCTTTTTTGCCACGATGAAACTCCATAACAGTCAATGTGACAAATAGCATAAACTCTGCCCCTAAGGGGAGAGTCAAGACCTAAGGTAACAGCTGCGATTCACAGGAGGTGAGCCCATCAATACAGGCATCTAACTGAGTGACTTTATGTTCTAACTCACTTATCTGGCGTAAAAAATCTGCTTTTATACCCAACAAAAAAGCCTGCACTGTGGCTAACTGAGCATGCTTATCGCCTTGTTCGAGTAAATCTTTTAGTTGGACAAGCTTAATACCGAGGGCTTTGGCCTCTTTGATCAGCAACAATAGCCTAATATCCGCCGCACTATAAATGCGATAACGCCCCTGACGTGCGGGAGTGTCGATAAGCCCCCACTCCTCATATAAGCGAATCGCTTTTATCGACAGCCCTGTTTGCTTTGCCGCTTGTCCAATATACATAGCTCAACCTACCCCTTTAAAGACATTACTCATATCTGCATTGCTTGCCATTATCAGCCACAGTATCAGCTTAGGCCAAGACTTGTCGCAGCAATCTTATGCTGCTAGTCTGGCCGCTTAAACGAGCGTTTTAACTTGGGATTTTTATCATGGGATTTAAACAACAGTTGCAAGAAGGTGTACAAGAACAGGCAATGGAAAAGTTTCTCGCACAGCACCCCATAGTCACAGAAATCCCCGTTGCATGGGGCGAAATGGATGCCCTGCAACACGTAAATAATGTGGTGTATTTCCGCTATTTTGAAACGGCACGTATCGACTTTTTCAATCGCCTCTTCCCGCTAGATACCCTGTATAAATCCGGCATTGGCCCCGTAATCAGCGAAAATCAGGCTCGCTATAAACGCCCAGTGACTTTCCCCGATACTTTATTGGTAAGTGTCAGTATTAGCGATATTCACAGCGATAGATTTACCATGCATTATCAGGCTTTTAGTAAACAGCAGCAGGCAGTAACGACGTTAGGTACTTCAGTCGCGGTGATGTTTAACTTTAAAACGGGCAAAAAAGCCGAGTTACCGGCAGAACTGCTGGCGATTCTCAAACAGCACGAAGTCGCTTAAGCTATTCAAATCGATAACGAATTGCCAGCACACTTTAGGCCATACCTTGAGGGAAGCATGTATGTCAGATAACGAAAATATCGAGATCGCCATTGAACATCAACAGGATAGACAGCGTTTTATTATCCCTGTCGACGGCTATGAAGCCGTATTGGAATACCGATTATCAGGCAAGGATATTGATTTCAGCCGCACCTTTGTCCCCAACGAGCTGCGCGGTAAAGGCCTTGCCGAACGCTTAGTGCGCCACGGCTTAAAGTGGGCCAAAGGCCAAGACTTTACTATCAAAGCCAGCTGCTGGTATGTACAGAAGTTTTTGAAAAACTAAATCCAATAAACAGGGTAATGGCGCTTGGGATCGGTGGAGAGGTTATTGACCACCAGCGCGACCAGTAAGAGTAATACTGAGCCGAGGAACACTGGCATTAACGCGTAAAGAAAGCCGAGTTGATGCACGTTTTCACCGCCAATCACGGCAATCAATGCCGTTGCGCCGCCTGGAGGATGAAGAGTGCGAGTCAGGTACATGAATGCGATAGACAGGGATACCGCTAAGGCGCTCGCCAGCACCACATAATCGCCACACACTTGGTACACTGCGACCCCAATTAAGGCCGATAACACACTGCCACCAATCAAGTTACGCGGTTGAGAAAACTCCGCCAGCGGTGCACCGTACACTAGCACAGCCGACGCGCCGAACGAGCCAATGACAAACATAGTGTCGACGAGGTTTTCACTCATATAATTTGCGAGACTCGCGACCAAGTAAATGCCACAGAAAGCCCCAATCCATGACCACACAATCTTTTTAAGTGGCTGTCTTGGTGGACAAATGTCCTTCGATCGCATGCGGGTAAAATAGAATCTCATGGTTAATCCGAACCGATAAAAATTAAGCGATACAGACAAGTGATCTGCATCACAGTTAGCGGGCCGACAAATTAACCCTTCAGCAGCGCAATTGCAATTACGCTGACCGAAAGAGTAAGCAGACTAAGCACTTTCACCATTCAGATTAGCGAGCATTTCGCGGATATCTTCAGGAATCGGGCGGCTTTTTTCACTGCTGTAATCGTAATGTACGAGTGTGGTTTTCACTTCGGCGGTCTTGTTGCCCGCTTGCCAACAGGTTTGGGTCAGCTCGAAGCTGCTATTACCGATACGGCTGACATAGGTTTTTACTGTGACACTCTTGCCATAGTAAGTCGGCGCGATAAATGCCACGGTAAACCCCGCGACGATTAAGTTCCACTGATGTAAATCCAGCTCAGGATTAAAAATCTCAAAGATTGGCGTGCGCGCCGCTTCACACCATACGGGGATAACAGTGTTGTTGATATGACCTAGGCCGTCGGTTTCAGTAAATCTTGGATTGATTTCGAGACTGTATTCTGTGGCTGACATGCAAACTTCCTTTTTATTATTTTATGAATGGAAGAGCGTGGTGATTATCGCAATGAAACCACACCACCAAACTCATCCATTATCCTAAGCCAAACAGGTTCTAGCCACTAGCCCAAACCAGCATTTTAAAACTGGCAACTCGCCGTTTCTGGGGTTTGCTTGCCGTTAGCATCGTACTTTTTAAGGCATCCAGCCTTACCCATATCATACATTTTCTCGTATTCTAACTTGCCATTTTTATAAGACTTATACACCCCATGAGTTTTTGGGTTCTCTAAGTGATAAATCTTACGGCCCTTAGTGATATGTGAGTAATCGGCAAAACCCGGCTCTTCGGAATAGATGACACCGTTAATGTAGCGCTTGTGTACCGCATGCTGTTCATCGATACGCAGCATTTCATTCGCTATCTTGCCATTCATGTCGTAACACACTTTATCCACGGCATAATTGCTATCGAGGTCTTCAATACAACTCACGGCACCATTATCAAAGTACTCGCGCTGTATACCGCAGCGCGCAATGGCGTTATCCCAGAAATAAGGTTCACCGTTCCAGGTTTCGCCTTCTTGCTGGCAGTAGTTCCACAGGCTTCTTAATTGGCCATTAGGATAGAAACTGTAATGGGGGCCAGAGACACGGTTATTCACTTGGTGACCATATCGGGAGAGTGAGTAACCACCATCAGTGGAATAACTGATGCTTGGGCCGTATTCCTTACCCGCTTTGTACGTTTTTAAATTTAATAAACGGCCATTGGAATCAAACTGATATTCTTTATCTACAGCGCCATTGGTGTAATAAGCCAATTTATACAGGGAGCCGCTGCTATGATATTCGCGCTGCTCACCGTGTTTTATCGATGAAATTGCTTCATTTTTGCCATTAATCACCCCTTCACAATCATCTGAGTAGGGATTCTCACGCATAATACATTCATCGTGCGAAGGCTTAAGCGTCACCGCTTCATTGAATTTATAACTCGTGAGTTCAGTCAGCTCACCATTCTGGGGATTAAAGCGCATTTGCTGACCATCAAACTCTCCTTGGCGGTAGTTAGCGATATCCACCACGACATTCGGACTTGAATACCAAATACTCTGACCATTAAGGCGACCTTGTTCATAATGGCGGGTATTAAACATCAGATTATTTTTGTCGAATGATTTAGACTCTCCTTGACGTAAGCCATTGACATAGTTCACTTCTGTACGAGTCCCATCTTCGGCTTTAAATACCCAAAGGCCAGTGCGTTTTCCTGCAAGATAGGCGCCTTCACCAACTTGATCACGGAAATGTCCGCTCGTCACTTTATCGACCCAAGCGCCTTGCTTCACACCCTTTTGATATTGGCCTTTGCTGCCATCAGCCTCAAGCCACTCGCCATCTTTTACGCCATTAAGATAAATGCCTTTTGCCACTAATCGCTTATCGCCTTCTGCACTGGAGTCATAATCGGGCTCATAGACTTCGTAGGGGCCGTCGAGCACATCCTGATTGTAATGGGCAAAACCAAAGCTATCGGCCTCATCGAACATCGACTGTGCAATCCATTTACCTTGCTTTTTACCGTCAAGATATTCGCCTTCCCAATAAATGGCTTGGTTCTCTGTCTCCATCCACTTACCGACTTTTTTGCCCTGTTTGTAGTTACCAGAGTAAACCACGTTACCATTGCGACCATCGTAGGCTGCATACGGACCATCGAGCACGCCTTGGGCATAATGACTTTCACTGGCAAGCCCTGCCCAAGTGCTCCCCATGCCCATACTCATAAAATCGTAGGATGGGCCAGTTTTAGGGATCACGGCACCACCACTTTTAAGCCAATCAAAGTCATCGGCCTCAAAGGCCACGCTCACCAATACAAAACTGCCGTCTTCTTCGCTATAACCACTGCGATCAAAGGTGGTCACAAGGCTATATTGATGCTCATTACCTTGGGCATCTTTATCTTTACGAGTGAGTGGATAACGTAATTTATATTCGACGGCTGTCTTCACATCGACGGGGGAACCTTCGGAATTACGATAACCCACTAAGGTCGGCTTGAGCTTAGTAGAACCATCGACAATCGCTTTAATGGCGGGATCTTCAATCGCGTCAACATCATAGGTCATACGATATTGTTGCGGCGGAATTTGGCTTAACACTTTACGAACGCTACCCACGGTAAACGAGGTTAAGGTTGGTGCGACTTCATCGAGCACAACCTGTAGACGGGGAAGTTTTGTGAGATCATCCCCTTCAAAACCATAGCCCCGTAAATGCTGACCATCGGCATCTTTAAGCATGACAACCACTTCTTTGGTGCCACCTTTATCAAAATCGAGGTAAAAAACCGCAACCACTTCAGCAGAACCATAATCATCAAGACGCACGCCGGGCGCATCGCCATAGAGCATTTCGCCCCACACTTTATGATCTTTTTGATAGAAATTGAGCCATTGCCCGTTAGGCAAGTCCACTGGGCCATGGACGATTTTGTCGTAATCCTCAGCGTCAGCTGCAGGAATGACAGTTAAAGAAGATAACAACACCGCACTCACTGCAGCGAATAAACTACGAATCGAAAGTTCCATTTAACTACACCTTTTATACCGACGCCTCGCGCCTCATGCGCACCAGTAAACGGGGCGAATTTTAAGCGAAGAAAAGCACTTCAGGAAGTAGTAGATAAAAAAAAGGCCGCTTCTGCGGCCTTTAGCAACAACAACTTAACAATTAGTTGTTGTACATAGCATTTATTTCATGGGCGTATTTATGGTAAATCATCTTGCGGCGCAGCTTGAGCGTTGGGGTGATTAAACCCGCTTCCATCGAAAACGCTTCAGGCAACAGAGTGAACTTTTTAATCTGTTCAAAACCAGCCAACTCATGCTGTAACTGCTTTAAGCGTTGCTCAAAATGCTCAACCACATGACTATGGCGCAGCAATTCTAAAGGTGACTCATACTTCAGCCCTTTGTCCTTCGCCCACGCTTCCAGTGACTCAAACGCTGGCACAATCAAAGCGGTCACATAGTTACGCGCATCGGCAATAATCGCCACTTGCTCGATAAAAGGACAACAACCTACGGCGCCTTCAACCCTTTGCGGCGCGATATATTTACCGTTGGAGGTCTTCATCAATTCTTTAATACGATCGGTAATAAATAAATTGCCGTTCGCATCGAAACGCCCTGCATCGCCGGTTTTTAACCAACCATCCTCAAACGCAGCGGCGGTATCTTCAGGACGATTGTAATAGCCGCGCATCACAGTAGCGCCGCGGACTAAAATCTCATCGTCCTTACCTAGCTTAATTTCGGTTTCCAGCAAAGGTTGTCCATTGGAACCTGGCACTCGATTACCTAAGGTATTGCAGGTCACAGTCGCGTTAGTTTCTGTCATACCGTATCCACAAAGTACTGGAATATTAATCGCATGGAAAAAACTACCGACATTCACATCTAAGGCTGCGCCACCGCAAGGCATAAACTTCAAACGGCCACCGAGCACGGCTTGCAGCTTGCTATACACCAGCTTGTGCGCCAAACGCCATTGCAGCGACAACCACAATCCCCCCTTAGCACGACCTTGGCCAACTTCGAACTGACGTTGGCCGACGCACATCGCCCAAGCAAACAACTTCTTACGACCGTCGGCTGATTTGGCGACTTTATCTTGTACGGCGCTATACACTTTTTCGAGGAAACGCGGCACCACACACAAGGTATGTGGACGCACGGCGCTAATCGCCTCTTTCACTCTTTGGGTATTTTGCAGATAGACGTTATGGCCGCCACGGCACAAGACGTAGAAACTCCAACTGCGCTCAAATACATGGCTCAATGGCAAAAATGCCAAAGACACATCGCCAGAATGGAAGGCCAATTTTTGATCGTGCTGGCGTATGGTAGACGCCATATTACGGTAATCCAGCATCACGCCCTTAGGATCGCCCGTCGTGCCGGAGGTATAAATTAAGGTCAGTAAATCATCAAGATTTGCAGCGTGTAAACGCTGATTAAGCTCGGCTTCTTGCTCAATGTTTAACTGAGTGTCACCCGCCAGTAGGGTATCTAGATGCCAATGCTGATTGGCCTTATCGGCAGCGAGTGTCACGCTGGCATCGAATACAATCACATGCTCTAAGCTTGGGCATAAGGCTTGCAACTCACACGCCATGGCGTATTGCTTAGCATCGTCAACAAAAATCACTTTAGCGGTGGCGTCGTTTACGATAAAGCTCGCCTGTTCGACGGTACTGGTGGGATAAATTGGCACTACAACGGCACGAGTTTTAAGAGTGCCGACATCGGCACAAGTCCACTGCGGGCAGTTTTGCGCCAGAATAACGCAACGGTCTTGCACTTGTACGCCAAGTTCGATCAACACTTGTGCAATTTTACTGCTGATTTGGTCGAAGGCTTGCCAACTCACCTGATACCAAGGAGCGGCCATTTCAAAACCTTCCAGCGCTACTGCGTCTTTTAAAGACTCGCTTTGCTGCTGTAGTAGTCGAATAACATGATATTGATCGAGAGACATAAGAGACTCACCTTTTTAGCTTACAAGTGTACCGCTTTTGCAGCATTCTACCTGAAGGCCAAATAAAAACTAAGAGTTTTTGCTCTAATGTTGTGCAAATGTCGCCCAAATCACGCTGTAAATAGCCTTTAGCAGCGTACCACTCTTAGTAGCACTTACTTGCCAGAGCGAACAAAATTTAATCTCGAAACGTCAACATGCCCTCATAACATCGCCCTTCCAGAGGATTTTCTTGCCCCAAATCAGCACCGCTTGCCCAAGCAGTATTAAGAGTAGATCCCATAACAACCAATTAGTTAAATTGCCGCCATCACGTAAAGAGGTAAGGCTGATAGACACCCACAGGGAATGTCCCGCGACGACCATCATAGTGAGCGTGATATGCAAAACTCGGCGACACATACAGCCAAAACCTAACGTCAAAGCGCAGGCCCAGTAAGTGCTGAGCACCAGATGACCCACTAACGGCATATTCAGATCACCATTGAGCCAGCCCAACAGCAGACTACACGTCAGCATAATGCCGACGACCACATTCAGGAGTCTTTGCTGTCCAAGGCAAAATGCCGCTATGAGTCCTTTTCGACCATCAAACCCTGGCATCAACAATAAGGTTTCTGTCGAGCGCGAGCGTTGCACTCGGCTCCAATGCACCAGCGAACAACTAATCACGCTGAACTGCGCCAAAAACAATAATACAGGGGCGTTCCAATGAAATTGATGCGACAACAGCCCAAGCACTAAGGCTAATATAGGCAGTAATAACAATAGAATGGTGAGCATAGGGCCAATAAAGAAATTGGTCGGATGCAAATAACGCTCGAAGCGACTCAAGATACGCATGGATTGCAGATTCGGCAGCCAAAACCAGCCCATTTCGAGACCATTGAGATATACCGTCCTCGCCTCAGCACGCCAAGGTAAAACACGGCATGCACGCGCAATCAGCATACCTAAAATCAGCAGGGCAATCGCACTTAGCCAAAGAGGAATGTGCTCTGCAATCAATGGGATAAATGGCATTAAGACAAAAAGTAAAAACGAAGCATAAAACCACTGAGTGCTGAGTAAACAAAGCCAAATAAAAGTTAAACTCATCACCAAAGCCAGCACTAAGCTCGCTAGGCTAGCCGTCAAACCTAAAGCCAAACAGAACAAGACTCCTATGCCAAAAACGCTGACTAAAACAGTGACACTTTGAATGTAGATATGGCGACGATAATGGGGAATTAACTGTGCACATTCATTCGCCATCAGACGTATGAGTTGCCATGCAACCGCCGCCGAACTTGAGATAATCCCCATAGAAAACAACAGTTCAGCACTATCATTTTTACCATAAACCGCAGCGATACAAGCTAAGATCACCCCCAGTATAGCCGTACCTAAAAAGCTCACACTGCCGATATCAAAACACCAAAAGCGCAGCATGCCCTTGAAAGGATTCATTCGTTGACTCGTTCTTTTGCCCTTCGCGACTTGTATCTGCTTATGGTGCGCCGCACTCATCTGTGTAGCTCCATAAACAGTTGCTCCAAGTTTAAGGCTTCATTCTTTAACACGCCTGATATTGACGCGCTGTGCTCACCTAAATCCACTAGCACTGAATCGCCAACACGGCTCAGCACTGTAATTGACTCGGGCAAAACAGCTTCAGGCGCGAGAGTGAGTAGGCGCACTTCTTCACGCAGGGCATCAATTTCCTTAAACAGCACTAACTCACCCTGTTTAATCAATGCCACATGGCTGGCAACTCGCTCTAAATCAGAGGTGATATGGGATGAAAACAGCACGGCAGAACCAGATTCGAGGGCGAGATCGAACAAATCGACCATAAATTTGCGCCGGACTATAGGGTCGAGGCTGGCAACGGGTTCATCGAGGATTAACAACTCAGGGCGATAGGCCATCGCCATAATTAACGCTAATGATTGCCTTTGCCCAACCGATAAACGCTGCACCTGTTGGGTCACATCTAACTCGAAACGTACCAACCAATCTTGCTCTAATTGCATGTCCCAATTGGGATAAAAGCTGCGGTGTAAATCGAGGGCGCGTTCAATGGTAAAACCTTCATAACCAAAGGGTTGCTGCGGCACATAACCTAAACGCTCCTTTGCCTTTGAGGTTAAATTTTCGGGCGTTTCGCCTAGGGTAACAATACTGCCAGAATCCGGTGTGAGCACACCCAAGGCACAGCGCATTAGGGTCGATTTACCCGCCCCATTTTGCCCCAATAACCCCACCACCATACCCGCCGACAAAGTTAACGATAAATCCTTAAGCGCCCACTTTTCGCCCGCGCCTTTACCGCGAAAGACTTTATTCACTCGGTTAAATTCAAGTATTGGCGTGCGCTTTTGGTCCATCGAATTTCATCCTTTTTATGCTATTTATCGGTACATTACTTTCTAATCTTGCCAGCGCTCATTTAGCAATTGCAGCAACTCGGGCAAGCTGACACCTAACTGCTTTGCCTGCGACAACAGGGCATCAAGCTGGGGTTCGAGCAGGCTAATACCCGATGCCATAGTCTCAGTTCGCAACGCAACTTTTGTCGCTTGGCCGCGGCGGCGTTCGAGCCAACCTTGGTCAACCAGCTGTTGAATGGCGCGGGAAACTGTCATGGGATTTACCGCTAAATACTCGGCAATCTGGCGCACTGAAGGTAATACGTCTTCCACTTGCAGTTGACCGCCCACAATTAAACGCACGACTTGTTCGTGTAATTGTTTGTAAATGGGTTCACCACTGCTGGGGTTGACATTTAAAAGTTCTAACATTAGCCTTTACACACTGTATTAATACATTGATACACCGATACACTGGTATTTAAATTAACACACTCGTCCTGAAATGCAAAAAGGAAAGCGCGCATGATACATAGCATGACACACAGGAAGTTAAGCAACACAGTTCAACGCCTTGTGCCAACTCAGCCACGGCATGGTGCCACATGGCGCACGCGTACTTTGAGAATGAGCGCCCTCATACTGGCAATGGCAAGTACGGCGACGTGGGCGAGTGATGTTAAAAGCCAAGAGACACAAGCAACAGCTGATATAGCTAGGAACATGGCGAATGACACCGACACTTGTTATGTGGAAGGCGTATCCTATCGCCTAAACTGCGGTTTTGTGACTGTGCCAGAAAACCCTAACAAACCCGATGGCAAACAGATCCAAGTACATTACGTTGTTTTGCCTGCGGTGAAAAATGCCAACCATGAAGAAGCCTTGCTAGCGATTGCCGGCGGCCCAGGACAATCGGCCATAGAGAACGCGGCAGGTTTCGATGCCATGCTGAGCAAAGTCCGCCAACAGCGTGATATTTTACTGATCGATCAAAGGGGCACAGGCCGTTCGAATGTGCTGGCCTGCGATGAAGGTGCTCAATCTCCACTGTCCTTCGATGACGATAATGTCGATACCTTAGCCGAAACGCAAAAATGCTTAGCCAAAATTGATGCCGACGTGACTCAATACGGTAGCCTCAATGCGATTAAAGACTTCGAAGCCGTACGTGCGCACTTAGGCTATAAAAAACTGCATATTTACGGCATCTCCTACGGCACTCGTATGGCGCAACTTTACATGCGTTTATATCCAGAGCACTTAGCCACAGTGACCTTAGACGGCATAGTGCCCATGCAGCAAAGCGTATTAGAAATTAGCTCTGCGATTGATCGTGGCTTCGACTTATTGTTTAAGGATTGCCAAGCAACCGCCGCCTGTAACAGTCAATTCCCCGAGTTAAAAGCGGACTTTGAGCGAGTCGACGCTATGCTCGCCACAGGCCCTGTGATGGAAAACGTTTACGATCCCGTCACGGGCGAAAAAACCATGTTAACCATGACGCGCGGTAAATTCTCTGGCTCGATCCGCATGGCACTGTATCAAGCCAATGTGCGCGCCCTCTTGCCCCATGCGATTCATCAAGCATCGAAAAACAACTTCCAACCTATACTCGGCCTCTATGCCCTCACTATCGACAATGCTGGCATGGCGATGGGCATGCACGCCTCTGTGGTCTGTGGCGAAGATATGCACCGCATTACCACAACCATGCGCGAGCAGGCTAAAAAATCCTTTATGGGCAGAACCATGCTCGAAGGCTTAGAGGCGACTTGTTCAGTATGGAAAGTGCCTGCGGTCGATAACAGCTTTAGCGAGCCCATCAACAGCAACATTCCGACCTTGTTGTTATCCGGCGAAATCGACCCCGCCACCCCACCAAGCTGGGGCGAGTTAGCCATGGAAAAACTCACCAATGCCAAGCACTTTGTCGCTCCTTATGCGACCCACGGTGTGGCCTATCAATCCTGCGCCAATAACCTGATTGCCGATCTCGTCCGCTCGGGCTCAGTCAACGATCTCGACGGCGAATGTTTAAACAAAGATGTGCGCCGCAGCTTTTATTTAAATGCCAGCTCGGTGGAACCACTTAATGCGACCAGCACAAAAACCACGACAACAGATGATCACGCCAGCACTGGAGCTAAGGAATAAGCCATGATTAAAGTATCCCATCTTTCCAAGCGCATCGGTGACGTGCAGGCGCTGAATGACTTAAGTTTCGTCGCACAAAACGGCCAAATCACAGGATTACTCGGCCCGAACGGGGCAGGTAAAACGACCTGTTTACGCACGATTTTTGGCCTGCTAAAACCCGATAACGGCAAGGCTGAAATCGAAGGCATAGATGTCGCCATCGACCCTATTGGCGCTAAGCAGCAACTAGGGCTATTCCCCGACCCTTTTGGTCTGTATGAACGCTTAACACCACGGGAATACATTCGCTATTTTGCCGAGCTAAGCGGCTTATCACCCAAGGAGGCCAAGGAGGCCACCAGCCAAGTGATTGCGAAATTGCGCCTCGAAGACATTAGCGATCGCCGCTGCAAAGGCTTTTCCCAAGGACAAAGAATGAAAACCGCCCTCGCACAGGCAATCGTCCACAGCCCGAGCAATATTATCCTCGACGAGCCGACCCGTGGGCTGGATGTGATGAGCACTCGCCTACTGCGTGACATCCTTATCGATCTTAAAAATCAAGGACATTGCGTGCTGTTCTCTAGCCATGTAATGCAGGAAGTCGCCGCGCTGTGTGACCAAGTGATCGTCATGGCCCAAGGCAGAGTCGTCGCCATTGGTAGCCCAACAGAGCTTTGCATTCAAACAGGCAAAGACTCGCTCGAAGAAGCCTTTATTCAACTTATCGGCACGGATGAAGGGATAGCGGCATGATGACTCAAACTAACAAGAATGCAGGCAGCATCAATACTGTACAAGCTCAGATAGATAAGATCATGGTTAAGGGAATGACAGCATGAATAAAATAATCGCTATGGTTCGTAAAGAACTCATCGATGCCGCCCGCGATAAGCGCTCTGTGATGGCGGGTCTGTACTACGCCATAGGCACACCGTTGATCATGTGCGGCCTATTTATGGTGTTAATTGGCCAATTAACCAGTCCTGATGATCTGAAAATCACCATTACAAATCCCGATAAAGCACCGGATTTAGTAAGATTTTTATCGAATAAAGGCATCACTCAAGGCGCAGCCGATGGCTCTGACGCCAAAGACCTTAAAGCAATAGAACTGATCATCAACACCGACTATGCCGCGCAAATGAACCAAGGCAAAAGCGCTGAGATCACTATCGTGGCCGATAACTCTGAGGAGAAACTGCAGAACTCGATTCGCAGACTCGAGAAACAACTGCAGGCCTACAGTGCTGAAATGGGCAGTTTACGTTTAATCGCCCGCGGTATTGACCCCCGCGTGGTGCAACCGCTTAAAGTGAATGTGCAAGACAAAGCCACTACAGACTCTAAAGGTGGGATGATCTTAGGTATCGCTATTTTTACTATGATTTACTCGGTATTTATCTCGGGGATGAACCTAGCTATCGACACCAGTGCCGGTGAGCGCGAACGTAACTCCTTGGCCCTGCTACTGAGCCATCCGCTGACCACTCGCCAATTAGTACTGTCAAAAATTATTGCGGTGAGCTTGTTCGCTCTGCTCGGTTTAGTGCTGATCTTGCTGGTGTCTAAAATCGCCTACGCCTTCGTGCCATGGCAGGAATTAGGCTTTAGCGTCAACATCACCACAGAATTTATGCTGCTGATGTTAGTGGTCGGCATCCCCGTCGCGTTAATGGCCGCTTGTCTGCAACTTTTTGTGTCTTTTATGGCGAAAACCTTTAAGGAAGCTCAGTCCTATCTGACTATGGTGCTGTTTGTGCCCTTAGCCCTGTCGATGGCCGCCAGTTACAACATAGCGCCAGATATGCTGCAGTGGTTGCCCGTCTCGGGTCAGCAACAGGCATTAATGGACTTTATCAAAGGTAAAGACTTGCCCATGTTGCAGTTACTGGTTTCGACCTTAGGCACACTCGCCATTGCGATATTGCTCGCCTTTGGCATGGAAAGGTCGCTCAAGAGTGAAAAAGTGATCTTCGGTTTATAGGGCGCTTCGATTGATAAACTTGGGGACGATAAACTTAAACCGACAAACTTGAGGGCGATAACTAAGTCGCTCCCAAGTTGAAAAACTCAATAGCTACAGGAGTTTGTTATGGAAAACGAATTTGTCTTAATGGTGATTATGGTCAGCTTCATTATTGGCCTCAGCGCCACTGAAATGTTTAAACACTATCTAAAGGCACGCCAACTTGGTGTGGGCACCGCAGACAATAGCCACCTTGAGGACAAAGTGACTCAACTCAGCCTACAAAACCAAACACTAATTGAGCGAATACAAGTGCTTGAAAAAATAGTGACAGAGCCAGAGTACGAACTAAAGCAGCAGATTAATCAGTTATGAACCCTAAGCTCCTCAAACAACAAAGCCACTGGATTTTCAGTGGCTTCGTTTTTTACAGACTTGATAGCAAGATTACTTAGCCTTTGGCCTGAATGGTTTGATAACCGACTCATTGCACTCTAAATACGGGCCTTCCATCAAATCGATACAGTAAGGGATAGCGGGGAACACGGCATCTAAACATTCGCGAATCGATTTTGGTTTGCCGGGCAAATTCACAATCAATGAATCGCCACGTAACCCTGCGGTTTGACGAGACAAAATGGCGGTAGGCACAAATTTTAATGACTCGGCGCGCATCAACTCACCGAAGCCTGGCATCATGCGATCGCAGACGGCTTCTGTCGCTTCTGGGGTGACATCGCGTTTCGCTGGGCCAGTGCCGCCCGTAGTGACAATCAAACAGCAATCCTGCTCGTCGGCCATCTTGATCAACGTCGCTTCAATCACATCCTGCTCATCGGGGATCACTTGATAAATCGGCTCCCACTCGCTGGTGAGATAGTCGTTGAGCGTGTCGATAATCGCCTTGCCTGAGATATCTTCATAAATTCCCGCGCTGGCGCGATCGCTGACCGTCACAATACCGATTTTTGCTTTGCTCATAGGAAATCCCTAATGATGTTGAAATGAAACATGCCGAAGTGAAAATTGTCGACATCAAGCATGGAAGAAGCCGCTACAGCTTCGACCTTAAGCCGCAGCTAAAATAGCACAAATGCCTAGCCAATGGAGCGACTAAAACGTGATGAGGTTCGCGCAACACCGTTTAAACACTCGGAATTTAAAAATTGTTCATTGATGACAAACGTCTTCCCCAAAGCAAAGCAGCATTGGGCCGATAAAAACATGCCATAAAGGGAGATTGGCTCAGGCACTCTCACTGCAAGTTGAGCCATTCAAAAGATAAAAACGATCAAAGGGCTAAATCCGCCGTGCATTCCAATACTTAGACGCCCAATAACTGTTATGCAGGCTCGAAATCTTCACCCCTTGGCTAGTGGAAACATGTAGAAAATTATCGCCTCCTACATAAATGCCGACATGGTGTGTGCTCCAGCCCGTCTTGAAAAATACCAAGTCACCCTTGCGCAGTTGATTTCTCGGCACGGGTTTACCTAAGGCTTGTTGCTCTTCGACTGTGCGCGGTAAGGTCATACCCAACATCTTCTGATAGGCGACAGACACAAAGGCCGAGCAATCTATGCCCCGCTTAGTGCCACCGCCTAAACGATAGGGCACACCGCGCCACTCAGAATGCAGTTCGGAGATATTGCTATCATTCCAAACCGTGGCGGGTTCAACTTGCTTTACCACAGGCTTAGGTTCTGGCGCGCTAGCACAAGCGCCAAGGCCTAAGGCTAAGATAACTATCAGTAATCGTTTCATAGCTTCAAACTCATTGCAGGCAGATTTCACAGTAACGTAATTTTGAGTTTTTATCAGGTAAATTCAGGGCGGCTGGGGATCAAAACGCCCCAACACCCGCGCACTCTAGCAGACTAATATAACCTAAAGCTTAAAACTATAACGCCGTCCACAATAAACGCACACCCACCAGCACCATTAAAATCAAGATGATGCGTTTAAATAACCTATCGTCAATTTTATCTTGAATGAACAAACCTAACTTTACCCCTAACCATGCCAGCGGCACCAATAACAGAGAAACGATAATATTCTCTTGGTTGATCTGCCCAAGCAAACTGTAAGGAACAAGTTTAACCAGATTCACCACCGCAAAAAACACCACGGCAGTGGCTAAAAACTCTGCCTTGGCTAAGCGCAACGGCAACAAATAAGCGTTGAGGGGCGGCCCGCCCGCATGGGCAACAAAGCTCGTAAATCCGGCGGTTAAGCCACACAATCGCCCAACCAGAGGTGAAGGTGATGCTTGAGTTTTATCCCCAAGGATCAAACCATACAAACCAAAACCTAAGGACACACAGCCTAGAATCACCCGTAAGTAATCTTCGTTTAATCGATCGAACAACAGATAAGCGATAAAAATCCCCACAACCGCCGCGGGCAATAGTATCCATAAATGACGCGGATTATGTTGCCCCCACCATGATCGTACACTTAAAAAATCCATATAAATCAGCAGTGGTAACATGACTGCCGCCGCTGTAGCAGGGCTAATGGCCAGCGCCAATAGCGGGACAGTTAATCCGCCCACGCCACCCGCAAAACCTGATTTAGAAATCCCAGTAATCAATACTGCGGGTATCGCCACCAACCAAAAAAGAGGGTCCGTTAACACAACACATCCTGAATAACGCTTTATGGCTATCAAGTTACCTGTTGTTGGTGTGATAAAAAAGAGGCTGCACTTAGCTAACATCAAAAGTGCAATCACATAGATAAGTCAGTGAGCCTTAAATGAATAACAACCTCGCCCATAAAATACGGGATAAAAAGTAAAAAATCCGCAGCCATATGGCTGCGGATTTTTTGTGTTAGCTTTTGGCTAAGCCGGACTAAGTGTTTGTGCTTACGCCGATTCGGCCGTCATATTCACTAAGCGAGGCGTACTCTTAGTCGCTCTCTTAGCTGACGCTGGAATTTTGGGCTCTGGCATACGAATGGTTAATGACATGACTAACGCCACCACCAGTAGCACTAAAATCACGTTAAAGGTTGCAATAAACCCACCAAATAACGAGGCGACAATCGAACCGATAATACTGCCGATACCGAAACCTAAGTAGATAACGCCATAGTTTTTAGTCAGGTTATTCAGGCCGAAGAAGTCGCTCACCAATGATGGATAAACAGTGATAGTACCGCCAAAACTAAAGGCAACGCAGGCAACCGCAACGAAGAACAGGTTAGCATTCAAAGGAATGAACAACAGTAACACCATACCGACTAAAGTGATGATCTGCGCCAGTGAAATAACCCGAATGCGGGGGATTTTGTCCGACAGTATACCCAGCACTAAACGACCACTGAGGTTCGCCATAGCAATAACAGCAACGGCATTGGCGGCGACCAGTACAGGCAAGTCGACCATCTTCTCGCCGATATCTTTCGCTACACCAATCACATACAAACCACTCATACAGGCCGACAGGAACATCAGCGCCAGCATCCAGTATTGCGGCTTACTCATGGCTTCTGCGAGGGTGAAGTCGCGACTTTCGGCTTGCTGACTTGCGGCTGATTGTGCAGGCGCATCTTTCATCAACATGCCGCCACATAACACCAGCGCCATGGCGATCAGGCCCCACAGTTGGAAGGTGGTTTCAAGGCCAGTGTTTTCGAGTAACAGCACGTTAATGTATTTAAATCCGAGGCTACCTAGACCATAAGCGCCAATCGCTAACGCCGAAATCAGCCCTTTGCGTTCGGGGAACCACTTCACGCAGTTAGACAAGGTCATCAAGTAGCCAGTGCCATCGGCAAAGCCCACTAAAATCCCTGCGCACAGGTAAAGCATCATCAAGTTGCTGGCTTGGGCAGTGAGTAAGAATCCAACGCCGAGTAACAGGCCTGCGCCTAAGGTGACATTACGTACGCCAAAACGTTCCTGTAATTTGCCCGCCATGGAAGATGCCACGGCCAAAGACAAACTCAGCAAACCAAACACAAATGCCACTTGGCTGACGGGTTCGTCGAGCTTAACGGCCAACTGCGCATTGAACAGGCTCCAAGTGTAAACTGAGCCGAGTGCAAACTGGGTGATAATAGTACCAACTAAGGTCAGGTACCGAGTACGGTTCATCTCTTTAGTCATGATGCATCTCGCTTTAGGGGATCAGGAATTGAGTCCACTATAAGAGAGATGCGATTCGCGCCGATCAATTAAGGCATGAAATACAGATCTGCAGGAATGAATGACAATTACAGCCTCATCAGCTGTCGAAAAGCCTTAATATTACTACGGCTAACGGGCACCTCGAACGACAAATCATGCAACCTAATCAGGTAAGTACTATTGAACCAAGGCACGATTTCGCGGATCTTGTTGATATTGACGCAATAGGAACGGTGACAGCGGAAAAAGCCCTCGGCGGGCAAGCGGCTGACAAACTCACTGATGGTCATCTGCATCACATAACGGTCGGTGCGGGTGTACACATAGGTGAGTTTTTCATCGGCCTCGGCATAATAAATTTGCTCGCAGGGCGTGACGATAATCCGCTCACCTTTGACTAAATTCACGGTTCGACTAGTGTTGCTCGCGGCCTCATGTTGTGGCTTTGGTGCTTGTCGTCCCACCTGTTCAATCTTCTGCAATAAGCTGATGATCCGCGGTTCATTGTAGGGCTTGAGAATATAGTCGAAGGCTTCGAGCTCAAATGCTTCTACTGCAAATTCTTTATAGGCAGTCACAAACACCACATGGGGAGGATGGGTCGATTTATGTAGATTCTTCGCCAACAAAAGGCCATCGATGGACGGTATTTGGATATCCAAAAACACCACATCGACCTCGTGATCCTGCAAATATTTAAAGGCCTCTAAGCCATCCTCGAAGCTAGCCACTATGTCTATCTCACTGTGGCTCTTCACTAAATACTCTAGCTCCTCACGGGCGAGATATTCATCTTCAACTATGATGGCTTTTAACATACTTGCGCCTCATTTTCCGGTAAGTAAAAACTAACTTCCGTCCCCGGCTCGAGCCGTTTAAGCTGCAAACCTTCGCCGTACAATAATTTCACTCTCTGGTGCACATTCATCAGCCCAATACTGCTGCTTTCTACACGGCCAGCAGCTACGCCATCAATCACCTCTTGGCGGATCCCATAGCCAGTATCGCGCACGGCGACGCGAATACCTGCATCGAGTTTTTTCACTTCTATCGTCACTCTACCCGGTGCACTGCGCGGCTGAATGCCGTGCAAAATCGCGTTTTCCACCAGCGGCTGTAACAAGAGGCAAGGTACACAAAAATGCACATCGTCGACATCGAAGATCACTTCAAGCTTGTCGCCAAAGCGCGCCTGCTCAATCGCCACATAATCACGGACTTGTTTCACTTCTTCTTGAATATCAATCAGCTCATCGCCTTTAGCCAAGTTATAGCGCAGATAATCGGCCAGATTAGCAATCAACTGCCGCGCCTGCTGTGGCCGAATACGGATCAAAGAAGAAATCGCATTGAGGGCATTAAATAAAAAATGTGGATTAATCTTGCTCTGCAACGCCGTAAACTCCGCCTTGCGGGTCATCTCTTGCAGTTGCTCGATACGCGACACTTCCATCTGGGTCGAAATCAGCTGCGACAAACCCACAGCCATCTCCCGCAACGAGCTAGTGATACGATAGGTATTGCGATAGTAAATCTTCAGCGTGCCACTCACAGTGCCGTTTTCGCGCAGCGGGATTATGATGACCGAATGAAAGTCCGATAAATGATATTGGCGTAAGTCGTTGTTAATAATGTTTTGATCTTGCTCTATCGCCCTTTGAGTCATTTCGCTAATCGCTTGATGACCATCAACCTCGTAGTAATCTTTACCAACGCCCATATAGGCTAATACATCGCGAGTATCGGTAATCGCCACGGCATCGGCATGGATTTCATTACGGATCACAGCGCACACTTGCTCTAAGGCATGGCGGTCAATCTTGCGGAAAAAGGGTAAGGTTTTATTAGCAATATCCAGCGCGAGCTTGGCCTGCTTAGCGGCAATCAACTCTTTCTCATCGTCGAGGTCCTGCACTAGCTTGATAATCAGTCCGATACACACAGTGCCCGCAATCATGGGATAGGCAATATGACTCACAATCTCAACGCCCACCTCGTGTGGCTCTGTCAGCAACCAAATCAACAACATGGTCAGCGTTTCGCACAACATGCCCGCCGCAATGCCATAAATCCACAACTTAGATTTGGGACATTTGTAATAAATCCACGTCGCCATAAGGCCGGCAATAATGCTAGCGATTAAACACGGGATAGAAGTATCACCATCCATATCAATAAGATATCTATGCAGCCCCGACAGCACGCCCGCAGGAATACCAACCCAAGGGCCAAATAGAATCCCGCCAGAAATAATCGCGATAATACGCACGTTAACCAACGCGCCTTCAACCTCAATGCCGGTATAAGTACTAAATACCGCAAATAAGCAAAATATCGCCGCCACAGAAACCAACTCTGCGGGGGTATGATTACGCTTTTGGAATAAACGCTGAAACGGTCGAGTGCGAGTTAAAAAGAACAAGGTCATCAGCATCAAGGCCGCCCGTTCAAATACCGCCAGTAACATCATTTGATTTTCGAGCACGCTTTCTCCTTGATCTATTACGCTGAATCACAGCCCAACGTTATATTTACCAATGATATATTTATGAGTGTTAAGCCTGTACGCTGAATGGATTAGGGTGAAGACAGGCTTTGCCGCCAACACAAGCTCCCATAAAAGATAGACTCGATTTTGCAGATCCAACGTAAGACATGGATGATAAAAATCACCGAGCCCCAAACTTGTCAAACACTCGTATTTAGGCTCGGGTAAAACATCAAACGCTAATGCCCACATAAATACAGGCTTGCTAAAGTAAAGGACAGATAAAAGTCCCATTCACGCGGGCTCAGTCACACATTCGTACTCGAATTAGGCTATCGAAGGACAATTTGAAGAACCTAAGACACGTTAAGTTAACCACTAAAAAGTGCAGTTGCCCTCTATCAGGTCACTGCCACAATTTGCAAAATCGACTGGAATACCCGAAGCTAAAACCTTCGGCTCGAATGCAATATGAGATCACCCCCATGCGAGATTCTAGGTTCACACTTAGCTGCGCTGAACCGAGCCAAACTGAACTGAGCATGCCCTAGTAATGGAATAAGGAGCGAACATGAGTGAACTACAAGCACAGTTTTATGGTGGCCCTAAGGAATGTCCTATTGAAAATGGCCGCATTCAAGCTCAACGGATAGCCCCTAAAATCAGTGATGTCGGCGGCATACCTGTCGCACGGGCTATTCCACAAAAAGAGCGCCGCCTTATCGGCCCTTGGTGCTTTCTCGACCATATTGGCCCAATCACCGACGGCCCGCAGTTAAACGTCGGCCAACATCCACACATTGGGTTGCAAACCTTTACTTGGATGCTCGAAGGCGAAATCATGCACAGGGACAGCATCGGCAGTGCTCAAGTGATCCGCCCAAGACAAGTTAACCTGATGACAGCCGGACACGGCATAGCCCACACCGAAGAGTCGATAGAGGGCCATCACACTATGCACGCAGCCCAACTATGGATAGCCTTACCACTAGAGCACAAAGATACCACTCCGAGATTCGATCACTACCCAGAGCTACCGACTTGGCACGAGTCAGGCATTGAATTCACCCTACTGATTGGCAGTTGGCATCATAAACAGGCGCCCACATTACACTTCTCACCTATCGTTGCCATAGATCTGTTTGCCGCCCATGACGCTGAACTCACTCTAAATCTCGACCCTAGTTTCGAATATGCCCTCATGCCACTGGAAGGCCGCTTCCAAATCGAGGATGACAGTTTTGATAATAACCACCTCGCCTACCTTGGCATGCTACGCGAAACCATCACCATAAAACTCGAAGCGGGTTGTCGCATACTGCTGATTGGTGGCGCGCCACTGGCTGATCCTATCAGCATTTGGTGGAACTTTGTCGGCCATAGCAAAGATGAAATTGTCAAAGCACAGGCAGATTGGGAAGCCGAAGATCCCCGCTTCGCCGCCGTTACTGACTATAGTGGCAAACGCTTAGTGCCCCCGCCAATACCTTGGTGATGCTTAACTCAATCATGGGCAGGTCAATAACTCAGGGTTAGTGGTTGGATAAGCGCTTTGGCAACATACGTAATAGCCTGTGCCAGGGTTAAGGCTTACAACATAAGTGTATGCGGTAAGCCTTATCATTTACCCAAAGTGTGATGTGAACAAGCTCGATTTGCCTAAGCTAAGTGCAAGCTAAGCCACTCACAAGGTTACAAATTTTACGACATTTTTACGCGCTATCTTAAAATGCCTTTGCTAAAGTACAGGCACTTTCTTTATATGCGTTTTTCTATTCATGACTTCATCCATAGCGGCTCCCATGACACAATACTGGCGTTCGCACCCGACTTTATTTACCTTCATAGTGCTAGTAACGGCCATTTTCTGCAGCGCCTTTATCGATCACTTTTCAAACTCGACTATCGCCGTACTGCTGATTTTACAATTGGCCGTAGTGGCCGTAGCCCTACAATGCAACGCCAACTTGGCCTATTTTGCAGCAGTATTTGAGGCGACCAGCTTTAATTTTCTATTTACCACACCACGTTATTCACTACAGATGTTTAATCTTGAGGACATTCTCAATCTCAGTGTGTTTCTGCTTGTCGCCCTCACCACCAGCAAATTAGCCGAACACTATCGCCGTCAGCAAGATGCTCTCGAACAAGCTCAGTTACGCAACAGTATTTTGCTGTCGGTTTCCCACGATTTACGCACCCCACTCGCCACTATCATAGGCACGCTCACCACCTTAAAAGAATACATGCCTAAGCTCAGCCCAGACCAAAAGGATGAGTTGATTGATAGCGCAGCAGCCGAAAGCCATCGCCTGCACCAATATATCGAAAACCTATTACAGGCCACTAAGTTACAACACGGCGCACTCAAGTTTAGCTTGAGTGAAGACGCCATAATGAATGTATTGCACCAAGCTATTGCCCGTTTTCCAGCCACGCAGCCGCGCATTATCATCAAGAGTGAGGCCGATCTACCGTCACTGATGATATGCAGCTCATTGATTGAGCAAGCTATTTTTAATGTATTGGATAATGCGCTGCGCTATTCGCCTTCTGATAAGCAAGTCATAGTAAAGGCGTATCAGCAGGGCGATGCGTTACTGTTAGATATCCAAGATGAGGGTCTTGGCATAGAACCCGCTCAGGCGCAGGCAATTTTTGAGCTCTTTTATCGCCAGCATCCCTCAACCGATAGCGGCTCGGGCCTTGGGCTTGCTGTTGCTAAGGGCATAATTACCGCCCATGGTGGCCAGATCAGCGCCGAACCTGTCGCTCATGGCAGCCTTATTCGTATCGCATTGCCGATAAAAAAGGGAGAGGAATAAATGGCTTATAAGGTGCTGGTCGTCGATGACGAAGCGCAAATCCACACTTTTATGCGGATATCGTTAGAAGCGGAAGGATTCGAATATCATGGCGCCGCCTCGATTGCGTCAGCCCTAGCGCAATATCATGCGCAGCAGCCACACGTGTTAGTGCTCGATCTTGGCCTACCCGATGGTGATGGCATCAGCTTGCTGCAAACCCTACGTCAGAGTGACAAAGTGCCTGTGCTTATCTTAACCGCCCGCGATCAAGAGGAAGAAAAAATTCGTCTTTTGGAAGCTGGCGCCAATGACTATCTCAGCAAGCCATTTGGGATTAGGGAGTTAATCGCTCGCATCAAGGTTTTAGTCCGCGACTTAGTCGATGAACCGCCATTAAATGATTTACTGCAGTTTGGCGCACTTAAGTTGCAAAAAAGTACCCACCAGCTTTGGCTCGATCAACAAGAAATCGCCTTAACCAAAAAGGAGTTTGCCCTGATGGAGACCTTAATGTCTCACCCTGGTCAGCTCGTTAAACAAACTGAATTACTGCGGGATATTTGGGGTAAAACCCATCAAGAAGACAGTCATTATCTGCGGATTTTAGTCAGTCAGTTACGTAAAAAACTCAATGACAGCAGCGAGCAACAGCTCATTAAGACAGAAGCGGGCCTAGGTTATCGCTTAACAAACAATAGATAAGCATCTGTTATAAATTAGAAAAGGATATTTTAATGGCACATTTTACCGTTATTGGCTTAGGGCGATTTGGTGTCGCCGCTAGCCTAGAATTGATCCACTTAGGCCACACGGTCACTGGCGTGGATAGTGACCCTAAAATGGTGGAGAAATACGTAGAAGACTTAACCGAAGCGGTTATTTGTGATTGTTCCGACGAAGCCGCACTACGTGAGCTAGACCTCGCAAACAGTGAAGCCGTACTGGTCGCAATTGGCGAAGATATGCAATCGAGTTTGCTGTGCACCTTGGCGCTCAAGAATCTAGGCGTAGAAGTCATTTGGGTCAAGGCCAGCACTAAAGCCCATCACACTATCGTCTCTAAACTCGGCGTCGCCCGCATCATACATCCAGAGGAAGAAATGGGCATACGTGTCGCCCAGTCACTCAACTATCCTATGGTGAACAATTTCCTGCCAATTGGTGATGGTCTCTATGTGGTCGAAATCCATATCAAGCCTCACCTTGATCAAACTACTGTCAGCCAACTACTCGGCGCTGCACAGGATGATGTTAAAGATGATGCAAAAAGCAATGTGATACGCAATCCTAAAGGCAAAGTCGCCGCCATTATGGTTAAGCGGGATCTGACGGTTTTCAGCAAAATTGATAGTCAATTTATCCTGCAAACGAATGACGCCTTACTGCTCTGCGGTAGCCGTACTGAGCTCAAATACCTAGCGCCAAGGTTGGTGTAACTTGGTTCAATGGCATCCCTCCATCATGGCGATTGAGCATAAACCCAAATCGAGTAAAAAGCTGTTAGGCGCACCGCCCTTTATCCTAAGCGTGAGCTTTGCATTGTTGATCATCTTAGGCACTTGCTTACTCAAACTGCCCATAGCAACCGAATCGTCTATTACGTGGCTACAAAGTCTGTTCACGGCCACCTCGGCGGTAACAGTGACAGGGCTGGTTGTTGTCGATACTGGCACTGTCTTTACGCCCTTTGGGCAAATCGTCATAGCGCTGTTAATTCAATGCGGTGGACTTGGGCTGATGACCTTCGCCATTGTCACCTTGATCGCCATTGGCGGTAGAATTGGTTTTTTACACCAAACAGTCGCAAAAGAGGCTTTTAATCAAACAGATACATCGACTCTAGTGTCAACGGCAAAATCAGTGTTAGTGTTTTCCTTACTGGTTGAAGCCGTAGGCATGGCCATTCTTTCCGTGTACTGGAGTCAGGAACTTGGTTGGCAAACCAGCTTATTCCACGGTTTTTTCTACACCATCAGCGCCTTTAACAACGCAGGTTTTGCCCTCAGTGCCGACAGCCTAATGCCCTATGTTGCCGATCCTGTCATTAATCTCACCATCACGGGCCTGCTCATCATAGGTGGCCTTGGATTCTCGGTGTGGATAGATCTGCGTAGGAACAAGCGTTGGTCAAAACTCAGCGTTTACAGCCGCATGATGATCACAGGCACTATGATTATCAACGCCGTCGCCGTGATTGCGATTTACTTTATTGAGTACAACAACCCCAATACCTTGGCGCCCTTAAGCGAACTCGGTAAATGGTTAGCATCATGGTTTCAAGCCGTGACACCTCGCACCGCAGGCTTTAATACACTAGCAATTGACCAACTCGAAGATGGTACAACGCTACTAATGCTGGTATTGATGTTTATTGGCGGCGGCTCATTAAGTACCGCCAGCGGTATTAAAGTCGTCACCTTTATGGTGCTCATCTTGGCAACTTATGGCTATTTACGCCGCGATGAAGCTATTTATGTATTTAAGCGCGAGATCTCCAAAGACACTGTCAGCAAAGCCTTGGCACTAACCATGATCTCCATTGGTGTCACTTGGCTAGCCATCTTCGCACTGGTATTAAGTGAAAACGCACCGTTAATTGATATCGTCTTTGAGGCAGTATCAGCACTGGGCACAGTCGGTTTGTCCCGAGGTTTAACAGGCAACTTAACCACCCTAGGCCAAGCCATCATCATTTTTATAATGTTCATGGGTCGCCTCGGCCCACTCGTACTCGCCTACTTCCTCGCCAGCCCAAGGACCAAGAAACTGCGCTATGCAGAAACCAAACTGGCGATTGGGTAAGATTGATTGGTGGGTGATACACTAAAGTTCTTCACGGTCAGCGGTCTTGATGTACAACCACAGCTCTAGATGCAGATGATTGGAAATCACGGCAAAGGTCGCGACAAAAACCGCTTCAAGTTCAAATAATAATGACTCTACCCAAGCACGACGGTGGTCATAGTTTTTACCCGAATAGGTACCATCACTACATAAAAAGGCACACCGAACCACACGGTCACAGCAAAGGTAATAGGGACTTATGTTAAAGCGAGAGTTCAAGACTTATCTGAGTTTGGCGAGGGCGCGGCGCACAAATTTCCTTGTTTAATGCTTAACCAAAGCAAAGTCGGAGGTTAACTACCGCACAATTAAGAATGGGCGTCTAGTTTTGTTAGTATTAATAAATTCCTGGTGCAACGTCTGGTGGGGGAGTTTGTTCTGAACCATAAGATAGTTCATCCAAGTAGAAACGTTTATAGTCTTGCAAAACAGCAACTGAAATTCTTGTTGAATGTGCAGCTACAGCATTTACATCCATATCTGCTGCAATTAGAACCTCTACGTAACTATCGAGACTCTCTTTAGCACTAGTAAGATCTTCCTTTGGGCTAACCAGTCCAAGAAGGTTAACCTTATATCTCTCATTTTCTTCAATATCTCTGTTTGGATATATATTGACATAGATGCCAAGGAAAACAGTTGTTAGAGCTTTTTCCTTTTTGCGTGCTTTTTTAGCGCCTAAATTTTTCTTTGAAGCATCGACCAACTCATTAAATTTTGTGGGCAAGGCAGGCTTAGTGTAGTGCGCTCCAAGCCAATCAACAAAACTGCTCTTATTGTACTCGCCAAAAACAATGTTGTCGTTGAGACTAACATTTAAAAGTAGCTCTTTTGATATAAACACCTTTTCAAGAATATTCACTCTAAAGCTTTGTTCTATATGAAGGTGTTCTCCATTTTTGTCTGAAAAACGAATATAGAATGAATCAAGCTCACGAGGGTGTTTGTTGAATTCTTTGCTGCCATCCCTTTTATCAATATGATAAGCAATTATCAATTGTGCAGTGTTTACATTATCGTTGGCAAGATTACAGGACTGTGTAGCTACGATAAGAACGAAGTCCTTAGAAAGTAGATGGTCAAGGTCAACATCAATTAAAGTTGCGTGTTCCAGCAATGTTCGACAATGCTCTTTATCGATGATCGAACCTTGTAACCATCCCCTTGCTTCTAACTGCTTTCCAATAGATAAACTCATTTATGCAAATGGATCCTCTAACTCAAGATAACTACCTTGTTCTAGGTACAATGAGGCACCATGGAACAATACCAGATCTTTATCTAAATCTTCCTGGGCCAATATCTCAAGTAACGAATTCCCACTTTGACTCTGAGCGAGTAAAATATCTCTATCAACGGAATAGCCTCTGTCGCCCCATAAGTTAGCAAGGTTATCTAGAGTAAGAATTCTCTTGGCCTTGGTCTTATTTGGTCGATTTAAGTTATTCATCCAATTGTGAACTGATTTTCTGCCAGACCTCAAAACATCGGATAATTGCTCGTTTGTTAGTGCAAATGTATCTTTGACAAAATTTAGTTTAGAGCCAAAATCAATGATTGTTGCTCCACAAGGAGTACTAGCAGCTTGAGTATGGAATTTAGTTTCAGCAATACCTTTGACTAACACGCCACCAGTTGAATTAGTTGATACGTACTCCCAAACATAATCCAAATCACCAGATAAACTAATTGACTGAACAGTTTGGAACACTTCAGGAAGAGAAGTGATCCCGCCAGATTCAGAAATAAAAGTCCTAGATACTCGTTCAGTCAATATACTGCGATTTATAACTTGAGCGTCAAACGCCGCATAACCATTATCAATTTGTGCTACGCCCATATATTCTCCCTAGCATACTGAGATGTTATATTCCAAAATGCTTGACGTGATGTATCATGGAGCATATTCAAAGATGAAACTATTTCATTAACATTAAAATCTTTTGGATTTTCTTCATCTTGCCAGAAGTGATCAAAGTCCAAAAGTACTCGCAAGCTTGGATCAGCATCGGGTCGAACTTCAATTTGCTTAAGTTGCATCAAATCTTCAAAAGCAGTCAAATTTGTCACACCAGTAACGCTACGAACAGCTAATAAAGAATCGTTAATTTTTAGTACGGTCTCTGTTTTATTTGATAACTTTAAGCCAAGTGATGAAAGTTCAGATGAAAAAAACAATGAATCAGAGTTAAAAAGCTGTTGAAGTTCTTTGTCACTATTGGCGCTAGGAGATTTAATACAGTCAGAAAAACGCAATCCAAGCCTAGAACAAAGAGTTGGATTGATTGTTTCGGTAATAATAGACAGTAAATTCTCACATCGAGCTGAAAATCCTTCAAATCGATCATAGTTTTTGGTTACAAAAACTAGCCGATTTGGTGTTAACTGAAATGTGCTCTGTTTGTCTTTCGTAGTGAAAACATACTTATTAGTATTCTCTATAGTAATACCGGAAGATGCTACGTTTATAGACTGCTCAGCCTCTCTTTCAAAGCGAGGGTAGTCATGACGCACTTTGTCTTGAATTTTAGCAAGGTAACCATCTAAGTTTAGTACAGATGAAAATCTAACCTCCATTAGTACGCAGACTAGAGGACCATTGTTTAACTTATTAAATTCGCTCATAAAATCCCAACCCTACCAATACTACAGTAAGCATTTCATAGGAGTAGCTTAATTGTAGGTACACTTTACCCTAAGCGGCACAAAATTACACACGTTTTTACACATTAAACCCATAAAAATCATAACTATTTCTCAAATATCAATTATTTGAATAACTAACTGATATTTAATTAGTAATTAAACTCTGGCAAAGAGCAATCGCAGAGTTTTAGATCACTTGTGCAGCGACAATAGAGTTGGCCCGTAAGAGGAAAATGAGACAATAAAGTTTGCCCGTAAAAATATACGGGCTCAACTATTTGTTAACAGTCTTCTAAGGTTACTTCTGAGTTGATTAGAAACGCTATGATTTGATACCTCCCAATTAGTTGCTAAGTAATTCATAACTTCAATAACATTGGAAGGATACTGAATTTTCCCATCGACCTTAGCGAATGGGCCATCAGTCTCTAATAACACTCTTTCTTTTGGTAACCATGATATAACTTTCTTTGCTCTATTCGAGTGAATCATGGCTGGTCCAACAGAGAAAAAACACACCAGCTCAACCGCTTATCTACGTAAGCGTCCACCGAAGCACACCTTCATCACTTGGCCGTCAGCCGGCATCATTGTTTATCTAACTTGATTGGAGAACAATATGTTTGGCAATAGCACCCGGCTCGATGTCACGTTGATCTGCGGCACCACCGATATGCTTAAATCTATCGATGGCTTGAGTAACATTGTTGCTTACAGCCTGCACCAAGAGCCCAGCAATGAGCACCTGTTTGTCTTCTGTAACCGCCAACGTAATAAGTTGAAGATTTTGCAGTGGGCCAGTAATGGCTTCTGGTTACATTACAAACGACTCGAGCAAAATACCTTTAAGTGGCCAGGTATCCTTAGACGGGATTTATGTAAGTCTTGCTTAAGGTCCAGTGTATGAGTGAGTAATGAATTAATCGAATTTGCTCAGAATAGAATTAACTATCGACCTAAAAAGTGTTTGAAGTTTAAGCAGCCTGCGGTGGTGTTTCACCAATTAGCTGCTTAATTGTCGAGTGTCGCACTTCGGAGTTGAATTCGGGCTTGAACCCTGACATAAAGT
Source organism: Shewanella sp. SM32 (assembly GCF_025654235.1). NCBI lineage: Bacteria > Pseudomonadati > Pseudomonadota > Gammaproteobacteria > Alteromonadales > Shewanellaceae > Shewanella > Shewanella sp. SM32. The sequence goes on from NZ_JAKKRO010000017.1 coordinate 81,958, forward strand.
GCATTATGTTGTTGTTTTATAAAGGATGGCCGGATTTCTGGTTTAATCGTGATTATCTTGCAAGAGAATACAAAAAACTGAGTCTGACCTCATGGATCCATTGCACTATACATAAGGCTAATAAGTGTAGTAGCATGAAAGTAGCAGCTTCTTGATAACCCAGTCGCGAGATGTTTCGTCCGCTGCGTTAAAGGTTTCATAATAGTATCTTTTTGCTACTACGTAGCGGATAGAGCGTGCAACAAAAGGTAGAGCTCATTGGGCTCTACCTTTTACCTAACATCTCTTTTGGTATATATCATTTATGGAAAACCTTCAGAATGGGTGGAGACATGTGGAGAATACCAATCAATATTTATATGTTGATTTTGACCGCAGTTGCAGCCTCTACAGAATTACAAAGAAGACTGCTGGAAAAAAAAGAGACTTGTTTATTGCAGATGAAACTACCAAGAAATGGCTAGTACCAATACGAATTGAGCTTGAGCTTTTGTATTTAGAAAGAATAAAGGCCAATGTTTCATATGGCTTCAGGAAAAAGTACAACTGCGCTTTGAATGCTACTCAGCATGTGGGATGTGATTACACCTTAAGCTATGACTTTAAAGACTTTTTCTCTTCAATCAAACCTTTTCATGTTCGCAATTACATAAGCCAAAGAGACATCTCTTTTTTATTTGTAGACAACCATCTACCTCAAGGTTTAACCACTAGTCCTGTAGTTTCAAATATTGCCATGATTGACTTTGACGAAACCATTGTAAAACTCCTGAAAAGCCTTAATAGTAAAATAATTTACACTAGATATGTTGATGACATTAATATTAGTTTTGATGACGTAAGCTTTAAACCACTTATAGACCTGACTGTATCAGCGGTGACAAAAAAATTTGAACTAGCCATAAATGAACACAAAACACGATTTCATCGTAGAAGTAGGGGAAATATTGTCATCAACGGTATATCAACTACTGAATATGGCGTTGCAGCAACTAGAAAAACAAAGCGAAGAATTAGGGCTGCCATGCATCAAGGCAAATATAAAAGTGCGATTAGCCTTACAAACTGGGCAAAATGCTTGCTTCCTAAGGAACAACTTTAATGCCACAAATTGATAAGTCCCCACATTTCTACCGAGATGAAGTCAATTTTGATAGTGAAAACATTAGAGAAGCATTTAAAGGAAAAAGCTTTCTAACACAAAAAAATTTATTGAAATTATTAAGAATGGCCGGTTTTAAGCGTACTGCAGAAGGCAAGCTAGAGTACACGCAACTATCTATCACTCTAGCTCTCTCTTTTAATAAAAATTTTATAACAGCCTCTCTGTCACCGACTAATGGCGGTTACTCTCGCAAGCACATTTTCAGTTATTGTGAGGCTGAAGGCATCTCTCTTCATCACGAATTACTGTGCAGCTGTTTAAACTTCACAGTTAGTAACAACCCTTCACTTGATAGCCTAGCTAAAAAACTTCGCAAAGAGTGCGGACACCCATGATTATACGGTGAAACACAGCAATTACAGCGGCACTTCCAAGCCAACACGGTAAAAAAAAGGAATGTGCTATCAACAATCAGGATGGGCAAAGAACTGCTGCGGCGACGGCATGACTACCCCATATCAGCAGATGATTTACTTTGTGCTGCGAAGAAACTAGCCCAACTCTCATTAACTCATGGTTGTTGGGGCTATGAATTATGAGGGGATCCTACAGCGCCAAGCCCCCAAGCAATTTTCACATCTGACACTTTGAATCCTTTCAAACCCCCTAGTAAAAACTATATTACCTCCTCCCCGACTCAAATTGGGACATATTTTGTGAAATTAATTATTTTTGAGTCGATAATTATTCATACATTGAATAAAAAGTGGTTTTTCATTCTTCTGGATTTCAATAACTAAATTAGCCGGACAGGTTCTCCACTCACTACAACGTTGGCAGTCAGATGAAGCTTCTACATAAATATCCTTTCTTAATGCTGACCTAGAGATTACCCCAAAATTGACTTCAACTTTTTGGGCTTGCAAACGCAGATACTCTTGAAATGGCTCATAATTAGACTTCATCAATGCAATAAGTAGAATCTCAAGGTAATAGTCAGCTTGCCTTTTTGCTCCTTGATTTAAGGTTTCAGCGCTTAATGATGGCAAAGCTTTAAGTACATCAATAGGAAAATCATGCATATTTGATGTTAACCAAGACTTAAACGAAACTTGCATACATGGTGAAACGAAAACCTCATCATTGCTTTCAACTGCATAGTCTGATAGCCGATACCCAAAATATTTATAGCCCTTACCTAAAGTTACACCATCTGGAACTTCTCCCTTCAATGCTTGTTGAAACCTAGTATCCGTCAAAGCTGTATCACCATAACCCATTGTATATAAGTATGAATCATGAATAGAACAACAAGAATCAACTTGCCACCTCGCTTTAAAATAACCAAAGCCAATGTTTTTAATACTATTTTCAATACAAATGTTACAAAAAGATACAGTCTTAAATGAATTACTATAACTCTTACCGTATGACGCTCCATAGCAAGATTTCCTTACCCCATGAACAAAATCAAATAAGGCAAAAGAATAGGAAGTCGGATCTCTGAATGGTCGAGTCTCTCTATTTACGTAACCAGAGCGATTCAATAAATCAAGAAGTAATTTGTCGCCATATTTGAAGAAGTGATGACTAATACTTGATAAGTAATTTATCATTTGCCACTGCCCAGCCTTATTGAAAAAATGTCTTGTAGGCAGTCCTCTTAATAAGCAAATACGATAAATAAAGCTATGAAAAGACTCATCCGATTGCGGCATAAATGGATCGTTCATCATATGTTGTCTTTACTAAAAACAAGTAAAGACAACAGGCAAAAAAAACAGCCTTCCCATAACTCGATATTCATCTCGTACTCCTAAATCTCTTTAATAGTCTCAAAACATGTTTTCTTCAGCATCTTTGGTCATTTCTCTATGAATTTGACTTTCAATATAATCAATATGAGTTAGCACCGGCTAAACCTGTTGTGGATCGGTTATGGCTTGTGACAAAGTCAGCTGAACTAACGAACATACCACCACTGCCACAAGCAGGGTCGAATACTTTACCGCTATATGACTCGATAATTTCGGTAATTAATCGAACCAATGCTGATTATGAAAGACTCCCGACCGCCTTGACCTTCAGTTTTGACAAGTTCATTGAGAAACTCACATTATATTCACCCAAATACATCTGAGCCCATACCTGTTTGGAGCTCTCTGTGCCGTCATTGCGCAGGGCGGGATTAAACTTTGTTAAATCACTTAACCAAAGAAAATCTCGCTCCTAAAATCACCATTCCATGCAGCCTTTCTTATCTTGGTTGGTTTACTGGCTTTTAGCGGATGCTGCTCTAAAAGGTTCAGCACAATACGCCGAAATAGCGCCATCTTCTTCGCGTTTTCACGGTCGCCAATCCTTGAACTGTCTTCCCTAAAGATGAGTAGAGTAGACCGCAGGAACCTCCCCTGCAGCCCCTCGCAGAACGGTACGTGAGCCTCTCGACTCATACCGCTCCCATTAAACCATCGCTCCTCTCATTCCTATTCGCCAATGAGCAAATAGGTGGCGGTGAGTGTCGGCTATTTTCTCCATAAATTTACCGGCTCTCGTTTTACGTCGTTGTAGCTTTTTGTATTTGTGCCTTGCCCACCAAATCAACGCTTTGTTTATCTGACGGAAGACACGATAAAGCTCTGAACGACAGAAGCTGCCATAGTAGTTAATCCATCCATTTATCATGGGGTTTATCCACTTAGCTATTTGTTCAAGACTTAAGTCTACTCGCTTTCGAATAGCTAACATCCTAATTTTCTTTATCATCCCCTTTTGTGCATCTTTACTTACAGCAGGTGTAAAACTGATAAAGGTACCTTGTGCTTGCTGCAACTCAAGCAGCATTAGCTTGAGTTGTGCGGGGTCGTCAGGTAATTCATGTGGTAAGGTTTTCATGCCTGCAGTCTATCAGAAATGGCAAGCCGAATAAGGGGTTAACGACTAATCTGTGTCACGTTTGCTGTCAACGATCCTTCACTGTAAAAAGATCGCATTGATTTAACGAAAAGACTGATAGTGTAGTGACTCATGTCCAATAACATCAAAGCCTGATAACAACCATGAAAGCTGCTGCTCAGTTAAGCAGTAAGCTTGATGGTCAACTTTACTGGGCCATTTAAATCGTTGCTTTTCTAGCCGTTTATACCAAAGAGCAAACCCCGTTTTATCCCAATACAACAATTTGAGCTTATTTTTGGCTTTATTACAAAACACAAATAGTGCGCCAGTATAGGCATCATGTGCTAATTCAGCTTCAACAATGGTCACGAGGCCATCGATGGATTTACGAAAATCCACAGCATCACGATGCAAATAAATGGCAGGTGGTTCGATAAACATTTTCATGAGGCGAGTTCTCGCAATAATTGTGCGAGAAAACTCGGCGAGGTTGAGTGAGGTAAATGCAACTTGGCATTAGCAAACTCCAACGCGATAGTTGTTTGTGGTTGCATGAGTTCGAGTTGGGTCACTTTATGCTCGGTGACTTTGCGTTGTGAAATGTTGGCACACACGAACGCGCTCTCAGTCGATGCAAAGCGCTTTTTGTAAGCATAAAAGCTAGATGTCGATAATTTGTGTTTACGGCAATAAGTGCTGATATTTAAGCCACTTTGTTGCTGCGCAAGAATGAGCTCTTGCCACTGTAGCTGATCACGAAAGGTTTTCATTATGTGTCTCCAAATAAAACTTGGGAACAACATAAATCAGTCGCTGGGTGAAAGGTATGTGCCTTTGCCTAGACGCTTACATCACAACCTGAAGCGATAGCGGCTAAAACGAGAAAAATAATATCAACTAAATCATGGTTTAGGTTGATGTGGGAGCGAGGGTCTTCGATGAGTTGCAAGTGTTCAAATAAGGACATGGATTAGGCTCAGTAGAATAACATGCCCGATCAGATCATGCCGATACGAAGAAGTTCCCTACTGTTAACAAAGTATGATCCCGCCCTGCGTCATTGCGGGGGTACTAAACAGTTGATTAGTTATTGAATAGATTCACAACGACTATCTACAATCTTATTTGCATTACCTTGAAGCTTTTCAATACGTTTAGAACGTTTACACTCCCATCGAGAAACTGGATCTTGTTTGTCCCAAACCTGCATTAATTGACTTTGTTGTTTACTCATTTTGTATTTAGGATAAGTCTGTTCCATATACATGTATGTTCGAGCGATAACGCCACGAGCGGCTAAAGGAGGTTGTACCTTGCGATCCTCAATTCGCATGTCGCAACTTCCAAAATCAGACTTCGCAGATGGCAGCATAGTAAAGTTGTAGTTACTACGTAACGCATTGACAGCACCAATTGCAGGGAAAAGATTGTGCATATCGGCCTGCATGTATCGATACTCTTTATTCATCTTCTCAGCACATTCTCTTCCCTTAAATGACTTTCCTTTGCTATTAACACACTCGTTATGTCCATTACTCCATTCACTAAAAGCACGGCCAAAGTTCTCGGCAGGAACCACATGTTCCCATTCGACCTTTTTAGCTCTTTTAAAATGAGTAGTAGTAACAAAGCCTTCTGGAGCTTCGATATTCTTTTTAGCGTCAAATTTAGCACCACAGTAGACAGTCACTCGATGATCTTGATACACCTGCCGCTCGAGCATCTTTTTTGCATTATTGAATGAATCGTTAGATATATTGCCTCCAGAAACAGCTACAAAGCTAAAAACTAGAAGCGTAAAAGGAAGTGCTATTTTGGTAATAGTCATAAAGGTTTATCTGATAAAATAGTAGCGAGATAATGCCAGATCTAACTATCTATTCCAAACAGTGAAATACTTTAACTTGCTTCTGGACATAACCTTGTTAGATTTTTTACTCTAACCCATTGGTTTGGGATTAATATTTCTATGGATTAATGCCGCCCACAGCAGCCTAGCGCAGCGAGGTCCAGCGCGCAAAGATGCTTGGCTTTGTTATGTGTGTGATAGAAGGTAAGAACCATATTCATCTTGAACAACGCCTTGGTTTACAAAATTGAGCGAACTTATACCCAACTCTTTAGTCGCATTCTCGATATTTTCAGAATGTACCACTTTGACCGGCTCATAGTACTCACCTGTTGGAGAGTCAAAGGTATAGATATCTAGGTAATCTTCTGAACCTTGGTCATAAACTTCCCAAAGACTACCGCTAATACCTTTCTCCGTCTTTGCAAAGGAAGCCCAACGAATGCACCTTTCATCATTGAGAGTAAACCCTCCGATGAATATCTCAACTAATTTTCCGCGATGCAGCGCGGAATTCGCTTCTTCAATAGTGAGGTATCTACGAGTCATAATTTATCCAAAATTGAATTACCACCGTTACTTTGGTCACTTTGAAGCATTACTAAAATTTGTTCAACTAGCGGATTACTTGCAAAGTGCTGATGTGGCACAAAAATCATTTTGGGGCAAAAGTGATTTAGGTCACTAGCTCTAATTCATGAGTTTTGGATAATATTTTCTATGGGGTTGAGCCCGCAACACAGAACCAATTGGAGCAAAGTGAAAAATTGTTCCGAGTATTTGAGCTTGTTATACATGATCTGCACGGCCCAAAGCGGATGTTTGGCAATTATCTATGGTTGATATTATGCCTCCCCTAATTTTTCTTCGGTTTTGTGGTTTGGTAGATTCGGGTTTAGCACTTCAAACCCAATAGATTCAAGGCTCTCAACAATATCATCATGCTTATACTCCCCCTGTGTCAGGATTGTTGTCACCCCTAAATAATCATTATGTTTAAAGACAGGGTGCGGCAAAAGAGAACGATATGGCTCGGTATTCACCAGAACGTAAAGAGGCGATCCTTAAAAAATTATTACCTCCTCACAACTTAACGGTCGCAGAGGTCGCTCGGGAAGAAGGCATCGCGGTGCAAACCTTGTATCATTGGCGAGATATTGCCAGAAAAGAAGGTCGCCCCGTGCCAGGTAAAACAT